>DAINOA010000001.1:0-112146 GCA_036735625.1 Planktosalinus sp.
GTAAAACCGGCCATCGCTGAAGCGGAAAACCATTTTGAAATCGTGCAACATGAAACTTTTGCACCTGTTTTGTATCTGCTTAAATACAGCGGTGATGTACACAACGCACTCGACATTCAAAACGGTGTTAATCAGGGATTGTCTTCAGCAATTATGACCAATAACTTGCGCGAAGCAGAAGCTTTTTTATCTCACGCAGGAAGCGATTGTGGGATTGCCAATGTCAACATCGGTACATCAGGAGCTGAAATTGGTGGTGCCTTTGGTGGTGAAAAAGACACCGGCGGTGGACGTGAAAGCGGAAGTGATGCCTGGAAAATCTATATGAGAAGACAGACCAATACCATAAATTATACGACTGAATTACCATTGGCACAAGGGATTAAATTTGATTTGTAGAAAGCCCCCTCCATCTCCCCCAAAGGGGGAGTGTAAAAATTAACACCAAACCTTCTCATTTTGAGGAGATTTTGTTATATTTGGTAAAACATTCATTATGAAAAAGTTGATAATTGTAAGCGCGCTTCTTATTTCTCAAATTAATTTTGGGCAATATTATACCTTTCAGGTTTTTGCAGATTATGAAGAAATTTTTGAAAACATTGGTGACGGGACGCAACTTGTAGAACCATTTCACAGCTTTTTAACAGAGCATGGGTTTTATCACAATTACATATATATTCATTATGAAGTTTATTTTGATGATGATCCCGGTAATTATATACTTCAAATGTTTGTGGTTCCTGAACAGGCAAATGCGCTGGAAAACTTATTGATAGATAGTGATATAATTTTCAAATACATCAGATACGATGGTGAGACCCCTTATTATCTTGACAGATTGTCTATAGAATTTTTTGAAATACCTGAATTTTTGGGTATTCAGGATGGTGTGGTGGTAACTGATGATGAGTCATTAAATATCGTCTTTGAAGCTTATCAAATAGACAATTATAAGCAAGAAGAGCCCCCTTATTTCCTAATAAGGTGTAATGGATGCGATATCTTTGAACTGGTTCAGGAAATTGTTGGTGTTGATGTTGTTGAAAACGCATATTTAAAAGAGTATTCAACTGTACTCAGTTTAGATGAGATAGAAAAACTAAATGGGATTATACTTTCACCCAACCCAAACACCGGAAATTTCACACTACAATTTAAAGACCCGCTTTTTTCTGGTGCTGAGCTCATTATTTTTGATGCTTTAGGCAGAGCCGTTTATGAGGAAAAACTAAAAAAGCAAGATAACAGCATAAGTCTTCAGGGTCTTGAATCCGGACTTTATTTTGCTCAAATCACTTCCGGTGAAAACAGAGCCGTTAAAAAATTCATCATTAAGTAAAACCTTTGATTTAGAGGTTTTGTTTTAAACAAATATAAAAATTAAATTTTAGAATCGGTATCCAATTCCGACTCCTGCGTGAAACTCAATGGCAGAGAAGCGTTCTTTGACTTCGTCGCTAAAGTTTCGACCGATATTTCCGTATACAGAAATAATAAACGAATTACTGAAGTTCCATTTATATCCTGAGCCAAGCCCAAGAATAAAGGTGTTCATATCTGTGGTCACTTCTTCAACCAGTGGTGGAAAAAAATCGTTATCTCTGGTTACTTCCTCAAAATCCCCAAAACGATATTTTACAAAGGGGTTGAAATACAAACCAGAACCGGGATTTTCAGTTCCGAAATAGAAATTGTATCCCAATTTGAAACTGTTTGTGTTAAATTTATTGGTGCTGGTTTCGTCATAAAAATTGATACGATCATTGATTAAAACTTCAACATCTATAGATTGGTTATAGTCAAAAAGGTACTCATAACCCACTTCCACCGAGGCAAAAGCAATCACTCCGGCAATGTTCAGTTTTATTTCGTTATTAGGAAATTCCTGAGCAGTGAGGTGAACAGAAAAAATGATGGCTAAAATAAGAAGGATTGTTTTCTTCATTCGATTGGGTTTATCTATTTTGCAACTAAAATAGTTATTTTTTGTATAGCTAAATGACATTTCTGCCTTTTTCATTCGGGTACAAAGTCCAGACCGGGTCACTTTGCCAAAACTCTTTAGTATCTACATCAAGAACACTTACAGGCCCTTTAAAAGCCGCGCCGGTATCTATATTCCATACACTTTGCGCAGAGTGGGGTGTGGTTTTTCCCAAGCGCGTCACGGGAGTATGACCTATGTAAATTTCTTTAAATAATTTAAGCCGCTCCGGAAATTTCAGGTCGTCTTTCATCAAGTTTACGTCTGTTGCCAGTGCCATTTCCCACAAAGTCCTGTCCCAGTAATAGGCTGTTTTATGGTATTCAAACTGGGGTCCTTTTGGGTTTTGAAAGCCTGCATGAATAAATAGTCGATTATTAACATCAATAAAGTATTCCGAAAGGTTTTCAAAAAAGTTTTTATGGCTTTCGATTTCATGTCTGCTTACGTTGTCATAACTATCTATAGAAGATTGACCGCCTTGCTCCACCCATTGCTGCGGTTTTTCATTGTTTGCAAGAAAATGGTAACACAAATTGTCGTGATTACCTTTTATAAAAATACACTGGTTTTCTGATGCCAGCGAAATTAAATAGGATACTGTCTCTGCACTTTCACTCCACCCGTCTACATAATCACCTAAAAAAATCAAGGTGTCATCTTGGGTTATTCCTGCCCTGTTTATTGCTTGAACAAGGCCTTTATATCCTCCGTGAATATCACCAATTACAAGTGTTCTCATTTTAATTATAATTTACTTTTCTCAAGATACGCATCGCTTCTTTATAAGAATCATAAACGTTTTTATTATACTCTTTAATATAGGGCTTAGCAAGTTCCAGTTTTTCTTTGGCATCTTCAAAATTGTTGAGGTAACAAAGCAAATATGTAGCCGGTAAATTGGTTATGTCTTGTTCCTCTCGCTTACTTAGGGAACTGTTTTTTTTCAACTTTTCCAGTAAAGCATTGTTACTGTTGTAAATATGATACAATGTTTTTTTATTGAATTGGGGCGGTTCAAAAATAAGGTTGGTGTTTATGTTGTAAGAACCGTTTTCATTAAAAACAATAGTAAGTTCTTCTAGTGGGTAGTATTTGATTTCGTTGTGTAGCCCAAGTTTGACATATTCAACAATTTTGAAATAGTCTTCTGTAAATTCTATAGTAATTTCGTCTAATGCTGAATAAAATAATCGCACCTGCTCATTGATTAACTCAATATCAACGCGCGAATAAAACATATTGCTTTTTACTTTTTTTGGAATTCCTGCCCAGCAAACCACAAAAATTTCTTTAAAGACTTTGTAGTTTGCATCCAGATTATTGTGCCGGTTGATGATAAAATCCATTACACCGTCCAGGGTGAGTTTTATGTTGTTTTTTGCATGATTCTCAATTTGAGCTACAATTTGTGAATTGACATCTTTAATTTCGATATCAAAGACTTTGGGCATCGAGATGCTTCCGTCTCTAAAAAAAACGCTGCCTCCCCAGTATTTCCATATGTTTTTTCTAAGTGAAGTAATTTTATTATTGGGCCTTATTGTTACCAAACCCACTACTTTTCCCTCTGTTAAATGAGGAAATGGAATATTCTCATAGGAAATCAAAGGCGCATTTTCTAAATAAGCATTGACTAAATTCTGAATTTTACTGTCGTCAAAAAAATCAACACCCACAATTTCATTGGTACTGTCATCAACCCCAACTACAATGTATGAATTGTTTTTGGGATTGGAATTGCTCAAGGCACAGATGTGTTTTAAAAATTTTGCCTTTCCTTCTTTGTTGCTGAAATCAAAACGCAACTTTTTATCATAAAAACTACACTCATCATTGTGAGAAAGCAGATTTTTGATAAGAAGTCGTTTGTTAATCATAGCTAAATTCCCGCGAAGGCGGGAATCTCATTGTTAAATTTCCTGTTTTCTATTCACAATTGTACTTGATGCCTGGTCAATACTCATCACAACCAAATCTGCAATATTAACGTGTTGTGGCCGTGTCACAGTAAACAAAATAATCTCTGCTAAATCTTCTGGCAAAAGGGGTTGATATCCTTGGTATACTTTTTCAGCGCGTTCTTTGTCTCCTTTGAAACGCACCTCACTAAATTCAGTTTTTACCAGCCCGGGGTGGATAGCTCCCACTTTAATTCCGGTGCCGTTTAAGTCAATGCGCAATCCTTGATTAATGGCATCAACAGCAGCTTTACTGGCACAATAAACGCCGCCTTTTGGATAGACTTCCTTTGCAGCTGTAGAACCTATATTGATAATGTGACCTGAATTTTTTTCAAGCATTTGTGGCAGGACAGCTTTAGTAACATACAGCAGTCCTTTCACATTAATATCCATCATAGCTTCCCAATCATCTGTATCTCCTTCCTGAAAAGTATCCAATCCATGGGCGTTTCCGGCATTATTGATAAGGATGTCAATGGAGGAAAATAGGAGAGTAAGTGAAGCAATTTGTTTAAACACCTCTTGTTTGTTTCTCACATCAAAAGAAAGACAATACACCTCTGTAAATTCACTTAACTCAACTTTCAAACGGTCAAGCCGTTCCTGTCTTCTTCCGCAAATGATAATTTTAAAATTATTCTTGGCTAAAAGTCTGGCGGTTTCAAGGCCAATTCCTGAAGTTGCACCTGTAATAAGAACTGTTTTTGTATTCATGCTAATTTTTATAACTATAAAATTACAGTTTTAAACTTGGATGTTGAAGTTAATTTTTGGTTAAAGGTTATTTTAAGAAAACAAAAATCAAGATGACAAATTATACCATTTGAAAAAAAATTACAATATTTTCTACGTTTTCTTTAAAAATAAATACAATTCATTTTTAACCAATTGTTAACAGCATAAATGCTTAGATTTTTTCAATTTGCACCCTCATTAAATTATGCTAATATTAAACTAAAATGGAAGATACAAACGCAACTATAGACATTGGAGCTTTAAATGAAAAGATTGAAAAAGAGAGTGCCTTTGTTGACATTCTCACTTTAGAAATGAACAAGGTTATTGTGGGTCAAAAGCACATGGTAGAACGTCTTTTGATAGGTTTGCTTGGGCAAGGCCACATACTGCTTGAAGGCGTGCCCGGTTTGGCTAAAACTCTTGCCATAAATACCCTGTCGCAAGCCGTTCACGGTACATTTAGCAGAATTCAGTTTACACCAGATTTGCTTCCAGCAGATGTGATTGGAACTTTGATTTATAATATGAAACTCAATGACTTCAGTATTAAAAAAGGCCCCATTTTTGCCAACTTTGTTTTGGCAGACGAAATCAACCGCGCACCCGCCAAAGTGCAGTCGGCATTATTGGAAGCGATGCAGGAAAAACAAGTAACCATAGGTGAAGAAACCTATCTACTTGACAAGCCTTTCCTAGTTATGGCAACGATGAACCCTATAGAGCAAGAAGGAACCTACCCACTTCCGGAAGCTCAGGTGGATCGCTTTATGTTAAAAACGGTTATTAAATATCCTCAATTAAACGAGGAGCAACTCATCATTAGACAAAACCTGAAAGAAGGGTTTAGTAAAGTAAATCAAGTTGTTACGCTCGAGCAGATTAAGCGAGCCCAAGATGCAGCCCGAGAAGTTTATATGGATGAAAAAATTGAAAAATACATTCTAGACATCATCTTTGCCACTAGAAATCCCGAAAAATACAACCTCGCAGAAATCAAACCGCTTATTCAATATGGAGCATCTCCACGAGGAAGTATCAATTTGGCAATTGCTTCAAAATGTTATGCATTCATCAAAAGAAGAGGCTATGTGATTCCTGAGGACGTTAGAGCCGTTGTACACGATGTGCTACGCCACAGAATTGGAGTTACTTATGAAGCTGAAGCCGAAAACATCACCTCAGAAGACCTCATCAATAAAATTGTCAACCAAATAGAAGTACCCTAATTAGTTAGTTACTCATATTCAAATTTTTCATTTCAAAATTTATAATTATTGGTTATTTGAAATTTGGAACTTAAGCAGTTTAATTTAAAGAAAACATCGAAAGTCCCTCTCCTTTGGAGAGGGATATAGGGAGAGGAAAATGGATACAAAAGAACTTCTCAAAAAAGTAAGAAAGATTGAAATCAAAACCAGAAGGTTGAGTGACAATCTTTTTGGTGGTGAATATCACAGTGCTTTCAAGGGAAGAGGAATGACTTTTAGTGAAGTGCGGCAGTATCAATTTGGAGACGATGTAAGAAATATTGACTGGAATGTAACCGCTCGCTACAACGAGCCTTTTGTAAAAGTATTTGAAGAAGAGCGGGAATTGACGTTGATGTTGCTTGTTGATATGAGCGCATCAGAAGTTTTTGGATCAACAGAGCAATTTAAAAACGAAATTGTCACAGAAGTTGCCGCCACTCTGGCTTTTTCAGCATTGCAAAACAATGACAAAATAGGGATAGCACTGTTTACAGACCAAATTGAATTATACATTCCGCCTAAAAAAGGGAAGTCTCACGTGTTACGCATTATCAGGGAATTGATTGAATTTAAACCCAAAAGCAAAAAAACCAATATTGAACAAGCCTTGCAATTTTTAGCAAATGTGCAGAAGAAAAAAGCCATCGCTTTTGTGCTGTCAGATTTTATTACCGATGAAAATTATGAAAGTGCATTAAAAATTGCAGCAAAAAAACACGACCTAACCGGCATACGCATTTATGACCCGCGCGAAGAACAAATTCCAAATCTGGGGGTCATCCAAACAGAAGATGAGGAAACAGGCGAGACACTTCTTGTAAACACAAGCTCCAAAAAAGTGAGAGCAGCTTACTCAAAATATTATCTTGAAAAAGTAAATTTTTTTCAGGAAAGCTTTCAAAAAAGCGGAGCCGGTACCATGAATTGTAGAGTTGATGAGAGTTATGTTAAAAAATTAATGGGATATTTTAAAAGAAGATAGTTTTAGATAATAGACAATAGATTTTAGATGCTAGAAAAATTAAAAAATACAACTTTTTTTTTAAACAAGCACTCGCTGCTAGTCTTACTTGTTGTGTTTAATTCACTTCTCAGTTTTTCCGGTTTCTCGCAAGTAAAAGCAATGATTGACACCACAGAAATCAAAATTGGGGAGGAAATCACGTATCGCATTGAAGTTTTGTCAGATTCAAGCTCTGTAGTTCTCTTCCCTGAGGGGCAAAGCTTCTTCCCGCTTGAGGTGATTGAGTTTTACCCCACAGATACCACTTTCGAAAACGAAAAAACCAAACTCATCAAAAAATATGGCCTTACACAATTTGATTCCGGCAGGTATATGATTCCAAGTCAACTGCTGCGCATCAATGAGCAGGCTTTTTATACAGATTCCTTATTGGTTGAGGTTGCAGATGTTGAAGTGGACACTTTAAAACAACCCATGTTTGACATCAAGCCCGCTATAGAAGTGCCGCCGGTTAAAACAGATTGGTTGAAATATATCCTTTTTGGATTGCTAATTTTTGCTATCATTGCTCTACTTGTTTACTTTATTTTACGTCAAAAGAAAAAAATTGAAGAAGCAAAAAGACAATTACCTCCCTTTGAAGAGGCCTTAGTGGCTCTTAAAAAACTTGATACATCAGACTACTTAAAGGAAAATAAAGTAAAAGATTATTACTCGTCTCTAACCGAAATTGTAAAACGCTACCTCGACCGCGAAGTAGATGAAGCAGCTCTTGAAAGCACCACTGATGAATTAATTTTAAAGCTTGAGCTTCATAAAGACTCCGGTCATCTGGACTTTGACAAGGCAACCATAAACAGGCTTAGAGAAATATTAAAACGTGCCGATTTAATCAAATTTGCCAAAATGCAAATGGAATCGGGTCAAGCACATCTCGACAGAGCAGATATTGAAGAAATCATCAAAGAAACCCACGAATCCATTCCCGAACCCAATGAAGAGGAAAAACTAAAAGATGCACTGTATCAAGAAGAACTGCAAAAGAAAAAGAAAAAACAAAAGCGTCTCTACATAACAGGAGGCATCGCCTCTTTGCTCATTGTTGGTTTGGCTCTCTTGTCTTTGATTTTTGGTGTTAATGAAGTGAAAGACAAATTGTTTGGTAACTACACCCGGTCGCTTGTTGAACAATCCTGGATAAAAAGTGAGTATGGAAGCCCGGCAATCATACTGGAAACACCTGAAGTGCTGATTAGAAAAACTTCTGACGACGCATTTATAATTACCAAAAACCTAGATGATATTTTTACTTTTGGAGACATCCAAAAGAAACTTTATATCTATGTGGGTGTCGCGCAAACCCAAGATACCACGGCACAAAGTCTGGAACTATTGCTTGAGGAAAAAATGATACTCTTAGAAGAAGCAGGAGCAACAAATCTTATCGTGATGGATGAACCCTTTTCAACAGAAAAAGGAGTTACAGGAATCAAAGCAGCCGGTGAGTTTAATATAAGCTTAGGAGAAAACAAGTTTAAAAAAGCAAAAAGTGACTATGAGCTTGTAATCTTTTCTCAAGGAGGAAGCATTCAGGAAATCCTTATAGTCACTGAAAAAGAAGATATCTATGCACAACAAATTAAAGAACGAATTTTAAAATCTGTTGAAATTGAAGTAATACAAAAACGATGATCCCGTTGAGTTTTGAATTTGTAAATCCCGAGTTTTTCTGGTTGTTTTTAGCGCTACCGGTTGCAATTGCTTGGTTTTTATGGAAGCGTAAAAAATTAACCGCTTCTGTAAAATTATCCTCTTTGAAGGGATTTAAAACAACCTCAAATTGGTTAGCAAAACTGCGCCCCCTTCTTTTTGTTTTTCGACTCATTGCTTTATCGCTTTTTATTATTGCAATGGCAAGACCTCGTTATGTTGACACCACAACGAGAGTCAAAACAACTGAAGGCATTGATATCGTGATGGCAATGGATGTTTCTGGAAGTATGCTGGCACGCGATTTAAAACCAAATAGACTGGAAGCTCTTAAAAAAGTAGCCGCAAACTTTGTGATGGAACGACCCAATGACCGCATTGGAGTTGTCATTTATGCAGGTGAAAGCTACACTCAAGTACCACTCACAACAGATAAAACGGTGGTAGTAAACGCCATTAACAGTATCTCCTACGGGAACACAATTGAAGATGGAACAGCCATTGGTGAAGGTCTAGCCACCGCAGTAAACCGTCTCAAAGACAGTTCCTCAGAGAGTAAAGTGGTCATTTTACTCACAGACGGAGTAAACAACACAGGCTATATCGACCCAATGATTGCCACAGAACTAGCGCTGGCTTTTGATATAAAGGTGTATGGTATTGGGCTGGGCACCACAGGAAATGCAATGGCTCCGGTAGCAATCAATCCAAATGGAAGCTTCAGGTATGCAAATATACCGGTTGTGATTGATGAAGATTTATTAAAAGAAATATCCAAAGCCACAGGAGGCAAATATTTTAGGGCAGTTAGCACTTCAAAACTTGAAGAAGTTTATGAAGAAATAAACAAGCTTGAAAGAACAGAAATTGAAGAATTTCAGTACACAAGCTTTGAGGAACTGTTTCGCATTTTTATTTTATGGGGAGGCGCATTTTTGCTATTTGAAATCTTATTAAGATTTACATTATTTAGAAGTTTTGTATAATGTATCAATTTGAGAACACTACATACTTTATATTACTAGCAGCTATACCGCTGCTATTGCTCGTGTATTTGATTTTTACTGTTTGGAAAAACCGCACTCAAAAAATATTTGGGCATAAAGAAGCGCTCAAAAGATTAAGCCCTTCTCAATCCACATTTAAAAGTATTTTAAAACTCACTTTATTATGCCTGGCTCTATCTTTATTGGTCTTAGCACTTGTAAACCCTAGAATGGGAACCAAAACCGAAGAAATTAAGCGTGAAGGTGTTGATGTTGTATTTGCTATTGATGTTTCCAAAAGTATGCTTGCAGAAGACATAGCACCAAACAGGCTTGAAAAATCAAAACAAATCGTCAACCAATTGCTCAACAAGCTGGGTGGTGACCGTGTTGGGATTATTGGATATGCCGGCAGCGCTTTTCCTCAATTGCCCATCACAACAGATTATAATGCCGCCAGAATGTTTTTAAGTGCCATGAATACAGACATGGTTTCTTCTCAGGGCACCGCAATTGCAGAAGCCATTGAATTATCAAAAACCTATTTTGATCCTGAAAACCCCACCAGCAAAGTATTAATTATCATCTCTGACGGGGAAGACCATCAGGGAAATGCCACAGCCGTTACTACCCAAGCTTCAAATCAGGGAATTAAAATAATCTCAATCGCAGTGGGTAAAACATCAGGCGGCCCCATCCCAATTAAAAGAAACGGCATACTTCAGGAATATATGAGAGATAGTAATGGTGACCGCGTTATCACCAGAATGGAGGAAGATGTGCTAAGAGAAGTCGCCACAAATACCGAAGGGCTGTTTCTCTATGGTGATATTACATCTGATGTTGTTGAGGAAGTCTCAAAATACTTGAACACACTAGATAAAGAAGCCTTTGAGGCAGTTCAATTTTCTGAATTCAAAAATCAATTTCAATGGTTTCTGGGTGTAGCATTATTGCTCCTGTTTATTGAACTATTTCTTTTGGAAAGAAAAACATTCTGGCTAGAAAAGTTGAACCTTTTTAATGAAAAGAAACAATGAAAAAGCAGGTTCTTTATGTAACGCTTTTGGTTTTCTCTTTTGCATTTTCGCAAACAAAAGAGCAAGAACTTCTTGCCAAAGAAAATCAGGAGCTCTTATCTAGGGCACAAAAAAATATTGAAAAAGGTGATTTTGCTTCCGCGGAAGCGAAATACAGAAAAGTAATTGGCAGCGACCCAAAAAACACTGAAGCCAAATACAACTTAGGAAACCTCTATTACAGAATGGGTAAAAACCAAGAAGCCCAAAAAAGGTATATACAAGCAATAGAAACTGCTCAATCAAAATCTGATAAACACAAGATGTACCACAATTTAGGAAATGTGTTTATGAATGAAAAACAATATCGCCCGGCTGTTGAAGCTTATAAAAATGCATTGCGAAATAACCCTACAGATGATGAAACGAGATACAATTTAGCTTTAGCTAAAAAAATGCTCGAAGAACATGGTGATGACGGTGGAGGCGGTGATGATCAAAATGAGGAAAATAAAGACGAAAAACAAGAAGGCGATAACGAAGAAGAACAAGACCAGGGCGATCAAGGTGAAGACAATCAAGACAAAGGTGATGAGGGAGATAATGAACAAAATAGCCCTGAAAAAGACGAAGAAGGAGAGCCCAAAGAGCCTCAAGATGGACAAGAGGAAGGAACCGCTCAACCCAGAGAGGGAAGGCTTTCTCCCCAACAAATTCAAAGTTTGCTTGAAGCTATGAACAATGAAGAGAAAAAAGTTCAGGATAAAATCAATGCTGAAAAACAAAAAGGAGCCAAGGTAAAACCCGAAAAAGACTGGTAAAACTGCGTCTTAAGATAAAAGTAATTTTGCTGTATGTATCTATTCAAACCAATAACAACTCAGCCAGTAATTAATATCTTTTCGTCTTAAAATGAGCTTTTTATGAATATTTTTACTTTTTTTAAGTAAAAATTAATATGATACTAACAAATTGAGTTTTACATTCGCACATTGCTCACAATGTACAATGAAAACAAAACTAATATTCACAACACTGCTCTTTCTGCTAGCAATCCCTTTGTTTGCACAAGTTACTTTTGTCGCTAAGGTAAGCAAAGAAAAGCTGGGTGTTAATGAGCGTTTGCGTGTAGATTTTGAAATGAATCAGGATGGAGATAACTTTCAACCTCCACAATTTTCCGGATTCAAAGTGGTCGCTGGCCCCAATCAATCTGTAAGCAATATGTGGATTAACGGAAAGCGCACTTATTCCAAAACCTTTAGCTACTTTTTATCTCCCACAGCCAGGGGTACTTTTACTATTGGGCAAGCATCCATTGAAATTGATGGCGAAATATATAAAACAGTTCCCATTGATGTTGAAGTAGGTGCTGCAGTTGAAACCCCAAAAGACGGTGACAATATAGATATTGCTTCTCATGGAGATTTACACCTAGTTGCTGAAATATCTAAAACAAATCCCTTTCTAAATGAGGCAGTTACTGTTGTTTATAAACTTTATTTCTCTCCGGAAACATCTATTAGTGGATACAGAGTGATTGACAATCCCACTTTTGGTGACTTCTGGAGCCAAAACATTGACAACAATCAAATCCAGGTTTTGGAAGGTACTTATCAAGGAAAACCTTATTTATACACAATTTTAAGGAATACCTTATTGTATCCTCAAAAAACAGGAAAAATTCAAATTGAACCTCTTTCGCTTGATGTACAATTGCAAGTGAGAACTAATAGAAGAGATATTTTTGGGCGCCCATTTATGACCCGAACTAACAAAACAATCTCTTCAACAAGCAGGACTATTGATGTAAAGCCATTGCCTCTAGAAGGTCAGCCGGCAAATTTTTCAGGAGCGGTTGGTACATTCAGTTTAGACGTCAAAACAAACAAAACAAAACTTGATGCGAGAGAGTCTCTTGAATTAACTGTTGAAATCTCGGGAACAGGAAATTTAAAACTTTTTAGACCTCCTTCAATCACATCTCCAACTACTTTTGAAGTCTATGAACCGGAGTTTACAGATCGAGTTACCACAACTCAATCAGGGATGAGAGGTTCTATTTCTGAAAACTATACCTTAGTTCCCCAATTTCAGGGAGATTATACCATTGACCCTGTTATTTTTAGTTATTTTGATCCTCAATCTAGCACTTATAAAACCATTACTTCCGGCGAATTGTTTATTGAGGTGGAACAGGGTCCTTTAGCAAGCACACCCGCTGCAGGTACTGGTTCTCAAGCGGCATACAGACAGCCTGTTGTCATGGCAAATGAGCAGTTTAAGTATATTAAATTAGACTCAAATTTAAAACCAATTGACAGCCCCCACTTCTTTAATTCGGTTGCGTTTTGGTCACTTTTTACCGGACCTTTGTTACTTATCCCCTTGTTTATTTTCATTGGAAGAAAACAAAAACATCTCCAGGAAGATATCGCAGGTCAACGCCTCAAAAAAGCAAACAGACTTGCCAAAAAATACCTTTTTGAAGCTAGAAAGAATCGAGGAGATCAAAAGTTGTTTTATGATTCTCTGGAGCGGGCATTGCACAATTATCTCAAAGCAAAATTATCCATAGAAACTTCAGATTTTTCTAAAGAACGTATTGAAGGAGTTTTACTGGACAGAAATGTATCTCCAGAGGCAAGCACAGAATTTATATCCTTGCTCAAAAGTTGTGAGTATGCCCGCTATACACCAGCCGCAGAAGGAGCTATTCAACTTGATTATGACAAAGCTTCAGAGGTAATTTCTAAAATCGACAAACAAATCCAAAAGGCATGAAAAAGATAGTTTGTTTACTGTTTATCACAATGAATTTCTTTGCCTTTTCTCAGTATGAGCAAAAGTTTGATCAAGGGAAAGAACATTATAAAGAGGCCAATTATGAGGCAGCTATTTCCTCCTGGGAATCCATTTTGGAATCTGGTGAGCACGCTGCGGCTTTGTATTTCAATTTAGGCAACGCTTATTATCGCATCGATCAAATTGCACCCAGTATCTATTATTACGAAAAAGCGTTGCAACTTGCTCCAGGTGACCCCGAAATAAAAAACAATCTAGTGTTTGCACAAAACCAAACCATTGATATTATTGAACCCCTGCCAAAAAATATTTTCAGTTCTTGGATAGAGAGAACCACACAATATTTTTCTTTTGACAATTGGGCAAAAATTGCTGTGGTATTTATAACTGGATTTGTACTGTTGTTTTTGCTTTATTATTTTTCAGTAGTTGCAATGAAAAAGCGTCTCTTTTTTGCGAGTGCGTTACTTTCTTTATTTGTATCCTTGGGCTGTATATTTTTTGCATACACTAATTATGCTCAGGTCAATGACATTAAATCAGCCATATTATTTACTTCCAGCTCACAGGTGAGGAGTGAACCTTTAGAGCGTTCAGATCTTTCTTTTGTTTTACACGAGGGAACCAAAGTAAAAATCATTTCTGAAGAAGATGGATGGGTGCGTATCAAACTGGCAGACGGCAAGGATGGGTGGATGTTAAAAGCAGATTTAAAAGAGCTATAACCTCTTTTCTTGTTATCTTTGATGTCCAGATATACATCAATATGGACAAATTCTATCAATCACTTCTCGACAACAACAAAAAATGGGTACAAAGCAAACTAGACTTAGACCCTCATTATTTTGAAAAATTGGCCCAGGGGCAACAACCTCCATTGCTATGGATTGGTTGTGCAGACAGCCGTGTGCCTGCAAATGAAATTATAGGTGCACAACCAGGTGAGGTGTTTGTTCACAGGAACATTGCCAATATGGTTGTACATACAGACATGAATATGCTTAGTGTTGTTGATTATGCAGTAAACGTTTTAAAAGTAAAACACATTATCGTTTGTGGACATTACAACTGCGGGGGTGTTCAAGCTGCAATGGGTAACAAATCTTATGGTATCATTGACAACTGGATCAGGCATATAAAAAACACATACCGTCTGCATAAGAAAGAGCTTGATGCCATTGAAGATGAAGGCAAACGTTTTGACCGTTTTGTTGAGCTGAATGTGAGCGAGCAAGTGTTTGATCTTGCCAAAACATCCATTGTTCAAAACGCTTGGAGAAACAATCAGGACCTCATGCTTCATGGTTGGGTATATTCAATTAAAAGAGGAGTTGTCCAGGAAGTAGTTTCAAGAGTTGACAATAACTCAAGATTAGACGAAGTCTACCAGCTAGATTTCTAAATCTTCCTGGTCATTTACATACTCATTTAGTTCTTTAATCAATTTGGGAAGCACCATAGGCGCAAGTGAAGAAACCGGCTTGTATAATATGGATGCTTCCTTTTTTTCTTCATCCATAAAAGAAAGCTCGTTATCAAATGAGTTTATAAAAAGGAACAACACACTTAAAAAGAATGCTGTTTTAAGGACTCCAAAAAGACTTCCCAATAATTTATTTAGCAGTCCTAGTGCCATTAAATCAAAAGTTTTTGTAAGTGCTTTTGCCAAAACAGACACTATGATTACAATTCCTATAAAAGTAAAAACAAATGCCGCTATATGGAGTGTCTGCTCATTCCAGTTTGTAAATTTTTCCAGAACCCCTGAAACAATATGTGAAAAATACATGGCTCCCACAACCCCAAAAACAAGGCCCACGAGTGAGGCCAATTCAATAAAAAATCCCTTTTTGTATCCCTGAAAAAGGCCCACCAGCAAAAATGCACCTAAAATAATGTCGAGAATATTCATGTTTATCGGGTTCTGTCTGGCTAATATACTAAAAGTTAGTTTCGGGTTTGTATCTTTGCAACTTCTATTTAAGAAAGAAAATTTCTATGGCAAGAGATGAAGAATTAAAAACCCGCTGGGAAACCCTGGTAAAAATGTTAAGTGACAAGTTTGCCGATGGGGACTCTCTCGATTTGGATGCCATTTTATATCTTGTGGGAATACAAGAATTAGGAAGGTTTCAACGAAAATTCAAAAAAGATGAAAAGCTTGATTTGATGCACATCGCCATTTGCAGACTTCTAGAACCCTATGGCTTTTATGCGTTTGACTTTCAAGATGAAGATGGATGGCCACACTATACAATAAAAGAACAGCTCCCTCCACTCAAAGCCGGTGAACAATCCATTTTAATGAAAGAAGCCATTGTGCAATATTTTTTAGAAAAAAAGCTTATTGATTGATTAATTCCAAAAAAAAGCAGCAGACTTGCCTGCCTGCCGGGCAGATTCCAAGCTGCAAACATATTTAACTCAATAACTCTCAAACTAAACAACTCACAAACTTTGTATTTCTAACTTTGTATTTCTAACTTCTTATTTCTAACTTTATATTTTAAATTTGCCAACTGATAAATCAAAAAAATGCTGAAAAAAATTAAAGAGGCCATCGCTGAAGTTGAGAAATTTACAGCAACTTCGCTTCAGGAAACAGAAGATTTCCGAATAAAATACTTAGGAAAAAAAGGATTGCTTAACGACTTTTTTGCTGCATTTAAAGAAGTGCCCAACGACCAGAAAAAAGATTTCGGTCAAGCCATCAATACCCTTAAGCAACTGGCTCAGGAAAAAGTAGATGCCCTGAAAAGCGAACTGCAATCCAAAGAAGTACAAAAAGGAATTTATGGTGATTTGACACGTCCGGGTGACCCCCTCACCATTGGTGGCAGGCATCCCATTTCAATAGTGAAAAATCAAATCATCGAAGTATTTTCACGCATTGGCTTCAACGTTTCAGAAGGTCCTGAAATAGAAGACGACTGGCACAACTTTACCGCATTGAATCTGCCGGAATACCATCCCGCACGGGATATGCAAGATACCTTTTTTATCCAAACAAATCCAGATGTATTGCTTCGCACACATACCTCATCGGTACAGGTGCGTTATATGGAAAACAACAAACCGCCCATTCGCACCATTTCTCCGGGAAGGGTGTTTAGAAACGAGGCCGTTTCTGCACGCTCACATTGCATTTTCCATCAGGTGGAAGGACTCTATATTGACAAAGACGTTTCTTTTGCCGATTTAAAGCAAACCTTGATTTATTTCTGTACCGAAATGTTTGGCAAGTCAAAAATAAGGCTTCGCCCTTCTTACTTCCCATTTACTGAGCCCAGCGCCGAGGTGGACATTTATTGGGGACTTGAAACCGAAACCGATTACCGCATCACCAAAGGAACCGGCTGGCTGGAGATTATGGGATGTGGAATGGTGGACCCCAATGTGTTAAAAAACTGCGGCATCGATCCGGAGACCTATACAGGCTTTGCCTTTGGAATGGGTATTGAGCGCATCGCTATGTTGCTTTATCAAATTGGCGATATCAGGATGTTTTATGAAAACGACATCCGTTTTCTGGAGCAATTTAAAAGTGCACTTTAATGCGTAAAGACATAGAATTTCCTGAAGTCAAAGACATTCACATAGCTGCTGTCAAAGAGTGGGATGAAGCATTTTTAAACCAAAGTTGGAACATTTACCTCATTAACAACAGCAAGCTGACGATGGAAGTCACCATAGTGGTATCCAGAGGAAGCAAAGGTGACAGGAAAACAGCCACCCTGCGTCACGGACTGGGGATTATCGAGCCCAAAACTTTTCGAAAAGTAGAATTTATCGCTGAAGAAGTCCTTCCGTTTAAAAACGAATTTTTACTCACTTTTTTTGCAAACGGCAAACTCTATGACCGCACTTTTATGTTTGAGACTTACAGTATTAAGGATGGAAACCTAAAAACTATTCCGGTATTAGAGAGTGAAGGGGTTTTAGCCGTTTAATCCAACTTCTCCGTTAACTTTTTAAATACCTTTTTTGGGTTTTTGTTTTCGTAAAGAATTTCATAAACCGCATTGATGATGGGTGTTTTGGCTTTCTTTTTCTGGTTGAGAATCCAGGCACTTTTGGTGGCATAATAACCTTCTGCTACCATACTCATTTCCATTTGGGCACTTTTTACGGTGTATCCTTTGCCTATCATATTGCCAAACATTCGGTTACGGCTAAAAGTGGAGTATCCGGTCACCAGCAAGTCGCCCAGATAAGCCGAGTCGTTGATGTTGCGTTTCATTTTATAAACTTTTCTGATAAACTTTTTCATTTCCCTGATGGCGTTGCTCATCAATACACTCTGGAAATTATCTCCATAACCCAAACCGTGGGCAATCCCGGCAGCAATAGCATAAATGTTTTTGAGCATAGCAGCATATTCGGTTCCAATCACATCGTCGCTGGTGGTGGTTTTGATGTAGTCGCTACTCAAATGGGTTGCAACCATTTTGGCCTTTTCCTCATCTGCACAGGCTATGGTGATGTATGAAAGGCGTTCAAGGGCAACCTCTTCGGCGTGACAGGGGCCTGTGATTACGCCAATGTTTTCAAAAGGGACATTGTATTTTTCATTGAAGTGTTCGCCCACAATCAATCCGGTTTCAGGAACGATTCCTTTTATAGCAGAAATGACAAATTTATTTTCAAGAGGCTCTGTTAGTTTTTCAAGCTCTAAACTCAAAAAAGCAGAAGGGATTGCAAAAATAACTACATCTGCATTTTTAATGGTTTTGTTGATGTCATTGCTTAAATTGAGTTGTTTGGTGTCAAACTCTACCGAACTCAAATAGTTGGGGTTGTGGTCTTCTTTTTTAATGTGTTCAATGGCATAAATGCTTCGCATATACCAGTTGACTTTGGGAAGGTTTTCACATAACATTTTTACAATGGCTGTTGCCCAGCTCCCTCCGCCAATAACAGCAAAACTTGGATGTTCTTTCATTCATCTGAAATTTTAATATTACCAAAAGTACGTATTTTAATTCTTTTGAGAAACACTTAAAGTTTGGCGAAAAACTTTAACATCAGATTAGCATTTTAAATACAATTTAAAAAACAAACTCACCGTTGTAGTAATTAAGAAACCCAAGTCAAACTTCTGTGTAAATAGAAGTTGAAGTAAAGGTTTTTTGGTTGGTTATTTAGTTTGAAAGCCGCTCTTGTTTCCCAACAAGGGCGGTTTTTTATTTTCTGTAAAAGTTCATTTCATCTATATACTTCCAGACTTCAACGGGAAGCAAAGGGATGACGTTTTTACCTTCAGCAATCGCTTTTCTAATGTGAGTCGATGAAATTTGCATGATGGGTGCATCAACGTGAATAATTTTAGGGTGACTGGAAAATTGGTTTTCATGACCATTGTCTGCAATGCGCGGATACACATAAATTTGATTATTTCCAAGAATCATTTCATGATTTTTCCATTTGTGGAAGGTATTGAGGTTGTCCTCACCCATTAACAGACAAAATGTATAATTAGGATTTTTTTCTTTGATGTACACCAAAGTATTTACAGTGTAACTGGGTTGTGGGAGTTTAAATTCAATATCACTGGGTATTATTTTTTCAAAACTTTCACAGGCTCTTCGCACTAGCTCTAGTCTATGGTGATCTTCAAGTAAGGTTTTCTTCTTTTTAAAAGGGTTGTGAGGGGATACTACCAACCAGATTTCATCCAAATCGCTGTATTCCACCAAATGGTTTGCAATAATAATGTGCCCTATGTGAATGGGGTTAAAGGAACCAAAATACAATCCGACTTTTTTTGATTTCACTGTCAGGCGTTTTTATTTTTTAAAAAATTGGCCACCAAATCGTGTGCTTCCTGCAAGGCCGTATCCAGGTCGTTGTTTTCAATCACATAGTCAAATTGAGGGGCAGTAGCGAGTTCTATGGATGCTTTGGCTATGCGCATATTGATTTTGTCCTCGCTTTCGGTTTTTCGTTCCTTAAGCCTGCGTTTGAGTTCGTCAACGCTTGGGGGTTTTACAAAAACGGCAAGGGTCTCGTTGGGGTATTTCTTTTTTATCCGCAATCCGCCAACTACATCTATATCAAAAATAACGTGTTTTCCTTGCGACCATAGTCTATCCACTTCAGATTTTAAGGTGCCGTAAAAATTGTCGCGGTACACTTCTTCCCATTCCAGAAAATCGTCGTTTTTGATGTGTTTTTTAAATTCTTCAAAAGTCATAAAATAATACTGCTCACCGTGCTTTTCTTCACCGCGGGGCGCTCGCGATGTGGCAGAGATTGAAAAACCAAGATTCAAATCTTCCTGTTTGAGCAGGTGTTGTACCAAAGTGGTTTTTCCCGAACCGGAAGGTGCTGAAAAAACAATAAGTTTGCCGTTTCCCTCCATTATAACACGTTTAATAATTGCTCCTTGATTTTTTCAAGTTCGTCCTTCATCTGAACCACGAGTTGCTGCATGGCTGCATAATTTGATTTGGAGCCAATAGTATTGATTTCACGGCCTATTTCCTGAGTGATGAACCCTAGTTTTTTTCCGTTGGAATCGGGGGAGTTTAGGGCTTCAGTAAAATAATTTAGATGATTTTCCAGCCGCACTTTTTCTTCGGTGATGTCATATTTTTCAAGGTAGTAAATGAGTTCTTGTTCAAAGCGGTTTTCATCCACCTGTTCTTTCAGCTCTGCAACGGCTTTTCGTAAGCGTTCTTTTACGCCTTGAATACGTTCAGGATCCATGGCAATGACTTTATCCAATAAATCGGAAATGGTTTGCACCCGCATTTTAAAATCTTTTTTCAGGATTTCACCTTCATCGCTGCGGTATTTTGAAATTTCTTTGAGTGCTTCACCGATAGCTTCAGTAATTTGCTGAAATTCGGTTTCATCGATTTCTTCCCGTTGCGTTTTTAAAGCATCGGGCATTCTTATGGCCATTTTCAATAGTTCTGTGCGGTCACCATTTACGACTAGGCTAAGTTGCTTAATGTATTCTTCCACAACAGGAATATTGACTTGTGACGAAGTTTCTTCCCCGGTAAGTTCAATAAATAGGGCAAAATCAACCTTTCCTCGTTCAAGTGTATTGGAGAGCATGCTTCTGATTTGAAGTTCCTTTTCGCGGTAAGCGGAAGGAATGCGTGCATTCAAATCCAGACTTTTGCTGTTTAGCGATTTTATTTCAACTGTTATTTTTTTATTGGGTAATTGCTTAACAGCTTTCCCAAAACCGGTCATGGATTGTATCATGGCTTACTTTTAAATTCCTGCAAAGTTAACTAAAAAAGAGGGAACGCTTTCTGTAAGGTTTTTGATAATATAGATTTTCAGATTTAAATTTAATACTACCTATAAAGAATGGTTTTTTTTAATTATTTTTGAGCCCTCAATTCAAGGGGATGTAGCTCAGTTGGCTAGAGCGCTTGGCTGGCAGCCAAGAGGTCGTGGGTTCGAGTCCCATCTTCTCCACCCTATAAACCACAAGCGTTAACGCTTGTGGTTTCTTGTTTAAAGCTTTGTCATATTGAAAAACGAACTCACATTTAAAAACATTCACCGACTTGCCATTCCGGCGTTGATTGCCGGTATTGCAGAGCCTGTCATCTCAATTACAGATGCGGCTATAGTGGGCAACATTCCCGTTAACGGCACTGAAGCGCTGGCAGCTGTTGGGATTGTGGGTTCTTTTCTTTCTGCATTGATTTGGATTTTGGGTCAAACCCGCAGTGCCATTTCTGCCATTATCTCTCAATATTTGGGTGCAGGTAAATTGGATGAATTAAAAACCCTTCCGGCGCAAGCCATTTATCTTAATGTGCTTTTAAGTATTTTTATATTGCTAAGCACCATTTTCATTGTAGAAGGGATTTTCAAACTCTACAATGCTTCTGGGTTGGTGCTGCAATACAGTGTGGAGTATTATAACATTAGGGTTTGGGGTTTCCCGTTGACCTTGTTTACCTTCGCGGTTTTTGGGGTGTTTAGGGGCTTGCAAAATACATTTTGGCCTATGGTGGTCGCGCTTTTTGGAGCTACTGCAAATATCGGTCTTGATTTTGCATTGGTTTATGGAATTGATGGCTGGATTGAGCCCATGCATTTAAGGGGAGCTGCCTGGGCAAGTTTGATATCACAAGCTTTGATGGCGATTATTTCATTGCTATTACTCTTGTGGAAAACAAATGTGAGTTTAAAATTAACCTTCCCGCTGCATCCTGAAATGTATCGACTTATCAATATGGCTTTTAATCTCTTTATTCGTTCCATCGCTTTAAATACAGCTATTTATTTTTCCAATGCTTTTGCAACAGATTATGGTACTTCGTTTATTGCTGCCCAAACCATTGCTTTGAATCTCTGGCTTTTTTCTGCTTTTTTTATTGATGGGTATTCTTCATCGGGCAATATACTTTCTGGAAAATTACTGGGTGCTAGAGATTATCAAGGCCTTTGGAAATTAAGTAAAATCGTTTCGCTTTATGGAATGTTGGTCTCTTTGGTTTTAATGGCAGTGGGCTGGCTGTTGTATGAACCTTTAGGTCTTCTTTTTACCAAAGACCCCGAAGTGTTATACAGATTTAAACAAATCTTTTTTATCGTGATTCTTGTGCAGCCCATAAATGGATTTGCTTTTATTTTTGATGGGATTTTTAAAGGAATGGGTGAGATGAAATACTTAAGAAATGTGTTGCTTTCTGCTACATTTTTAGGGTTTCTTCCTGTTTTGTTTATTTGTGATTACTATGGTTTGGAGTTGACTGGTGTTTGGATTGCCTTTGTCGTTTGGGCATTGGTGAGGTCACTTTCGTTGATTATTAAGTTTAGGAAAATGTTATTGCCTAAATTGGAGTTGTTGCATAAATAATTAAATAATTATCAACTAAAATTTGGTTTTACCGCGTCTTTAACCAGCCGGTGATGCTCATTCGCTTTTGTTCCACGGGTTTTACTTCGTGTTCCAGAATCTGGCTTTCAAAAATGACCATCCTTCCGGGAAAAGGGTAAATTGTCTTCGCGACTTCATTTCCATTTTCGTTAAGGTATAAAACCAGCTCGCCGCCATACTCAGGTTGCCAGTTTTCTTCATTTAGGTAACACACCATCGATAATTTTCTGCGGTCGTCGTTATGGAACGTATCGAGATGTCTCTTGTAAAAAGTACCTTTGGGATAAAGCGCGTAGTGGAATTCCTTGAAGAGAATTCCCATAAAGCAAGTTTTATTTAGGTAAGAAACCATGTCGTTAATCTTATTGAAAAATGATTTTTCTGCTGAATTGCCTTCATTCTCATTCAACCAGAGTATAAAATCACCCCGTACCGATTTTTCAATAATTTCGTTCACACGGTTTCCTATGGCGGCTTTTTTAAAGGCATCTTCTTCAAATTTTTCAAGAAACGAAGAGCGCAAAGCAATAACTTCATCAGACGTAAAAAACCCTTCCACAATACTGTATTGGTGTTCCATCAAGTCGCTGATGATAGTCTCATACATCGGGTTTTCAACAAAATCGAGTTGCTCAAAGATTTCCTGCATCGTTGTATTTACGCATTTAAAAAAAGCCAGCAAATATAGTTTAGAAACCAATTGGTTTAACAACCCTCTGAAAAAGAATCAAATTGCCTTATCTTTACAGCAGAAACTTGAAGTATGAGCACTATTAGAATCACCAAGCAATTTAATTTTGAAACCGGTCACGCCTTGTATGGCTATGATGGAAAATGCCGCAATGTGCATGGACATAGCTATAAACTTTCAGTAACCGTTATTGGTAAGCCCATTACAGATTCAAATCACGTTAAATATGGGATGGTGATTGATTTCAGTGATTTGAAAAAAATAGTCAAAGAGGAAATCGTGGATGTGTTTGACCACGCAACTGTTTTTAATAAAAATACGCCCCATGTTGAGTTGGCAAGGGAACTTTCAGAAAGGGATCACCACGTGATTTTGGTGGATTATCAGCCCACCAGCGAAAATATGGTCATCGATTTTTCAGAAAAGATAAAGGCCCGTCTTCCGAAAAATATAAAATTACACTCTCTGAAACTTCAGGAAACCGAAAGCAGCTTTGCAGAGTGGTATGCTTCAGATAATGAATAAAACTTCATTCATTTACTTATATTTACACTTTCAAAACCATTGAATGAACATCCCTGAAGGTAAAAAAGTTTATTTTTCCAGCGACAACCATTTAGGCGCGCCCACTGCCGGAGAAAGCCTCCCCAGGGAACGCATCTATGTGCGCTGGCTGGACACAGTAAAAGAAGATGCTGCTGCCATTTTTTTACTGGGTGATTTGTTTGATTTCTGGTTTGAATACCGGCAAGTGGTTCCCAAAGGATTTGTGCGCGTGCTGGGAAAACTAGCCGAAATAAGGGATAGCGGCATTCCCATCTACTTTTTTGTGGGCAATCACGATTTGTGGATGAATGGATATTTTGAAAAAGAACTCAATATTCCCGTTTATCACAAGGCACGCGAATTCACAATTCAAAATAAAAAATTTCTCATAGGCCACGGTGATGGCCTTGGGCCAAACGACAAAGGCTATAAGCGCATGAAAAAAGTGTTTACCAATCCTTTTTTTAAATGGCTGTTTAAATGGATGCATCCTGATATTGGGGTGGCTGTCGCGAAACACCTCTCTGTAAAAAACAAACTCATCTCGGGGGAAGACGACAAAGCATTTCTAGGAGAAGAAAATGAATGGCTGGCGCAATATGCCAAGAGAAAATTGGAAACCAAACACTATGACTACTTTATTTTTGGCCACCGCCACCTGCCTATGGAAATAAAGGTGGGCGAAAACAGCACCTACTTCAATTTAGGCGACTGGATTACACATTTTACTTATGGGGTGTTTGATGGGGAAAGGTTTGAGTTGAAAGAGTTTGAGTAACCCTTTCAGGGATTAAAACCCTGAAAGGGTTCTTTTTTTATTGCTTCACATCCCTCAACCTCAACTGAATACTCGTAGTCCCATTCCACGTATTTTCATCCAGCGAGTACACCGCTTTAAAAGGTTTTTTGTCTTTGATCAAGTCATACTTGTCTCCCATTCCAAAACCAATGCCCGTAAAATTGAGGGAGTTGCTTTGCTTGATGACTACGCGCAAATGGTCTTCATTCTCCCCCACTTTTTTGCTCCAGCCGGTGTCTTGAAGGTTTTGACTCATAAATACCGGGGTCATATTCCCGGGGCCAAAAGGGGCAAATTGTTTTAATACCCTGAAAAATTTAGGGGTGATGTCTTTTAAATCAATTTCAATATCTACTGAAATCTCTGGGGTGAGGAGTCTCTCATCAATACTTGCCTTGACGACTTCTTCAAACTTGTTTTTAAAGTCCTCAAATTGTTCAGGCAACAGGGTGAGTCCTGCAGCATATTTATGCCCTCCAAATTGTTCCAGACAATCCTCACAGGCCTCTATGGCGTTATAGACATCAAAATGTTTTACAGAGCGCGCGCTGGCAGCGAGTTTGTCACCACTTTTGGTGAAAACTAGTGTGGGGCGGTAATAGGTTTCGGTTAATCGGGAAGCGACGATGCCAATCACGCCTTTGTGCCAGTGTTCTTGATAAACCACGGTGGTGAAGCGTTCTTCTTCTCCGTGGGTTTTGATGAGCTCCAGAGCTTCTTCGGTGATTTCCCGGTCGGTTTCACGGCGATCGAGATTGTAAGCTTCTATTTCCTGAGCGTAAATTTTTGCTTGTTCGAGGTCTGTTTCAGTCATCAGGTTGACGGCGTGCTGGCCGTGTTTCATCCTTCCTGCGGCGTTGATGCGTGGAGCAATAATAAACACCACATCGCTCACTTCTAGGGTGTCTTTTTTGATTTGTTCAATGATGGCCTGAAATCCCGGTCGTGGGTTGCTGTTAATCACTTTCAGCCCAAAATAGGTCAACACCCTGTTCTCCCCGGTCATCGGGACGATGTCTGCACCAATGGCCGTCGCAACTAGGTCGAGGTACAAAAGTAAATCATCTATGGTTTGACCGCGCCTTCCGGCAAGTGCTTGTATGAGTTTGAAACCCACCCCACAGCCGCAAAGCTCATCATAAGGATAAGAACAGTCTTCCCTTTTGGGATCAAGTATCGCCAATGCGTCAGGAAGATTTTCGCCCGGCCTGTGGTGATCACAGATGATAAAATCAATGCTTTTTTCTTTCGCGTAAGCGACCTTGTCAATGGCTTTAATACCACAGTCCAAAGCAATAATCAACGAAAAGTTATTGTCTGCAGCAAAATCAATTCCCTTATAGGACACGCCATAACCCTCGTTATACCTGTCTGGAATGTAAGTCGCCACATTAGGATAATAAGAAAGCAAATAAGTCGACATCAAAGCCACTGAGCTCGTCCCATCCACATCATAATCGCCAAACACTAGTATATTTTCTTCACTGGCAATGGCTTGCTCAATGCGGGTAACTGCCTTGTCCATATCCTTCATCAAAAAAGGGTCGTGCAAATCCTCCAGCGATGGGCGAAAAAACTTTTTAGCATCCTCAAAGTTTTCCACACCACGCTGCAACAAAAGGGTTGCGATTGTTTCATCGACTTGCAGTTCTTTGGCAAGCGTAGCTACTTTGCGGGGTTCAGGTTTTGGTTTGAGTGTCCAATGCATGGGATTATTTAATATCAGATTTATGATTTATGATTTGAGATGTTACATCATATATATTAGGCTTTGATGTATTCAATTTCAATAGTGACTTCAGCAAATTTTCGGAACATTTCCATGACACCGCAGTATTTTTCAACAGATAAATCTACGGCTTTTTTTAGTTTGTCCTGTGGTAAGTTGGCGCCAAAAAATTGATACACCACAGTCACTTTGTTGTAATATTTGGGGTGCTCCTCTGTGAGTTCGCCGGTGGTACTAATTTGAAATTTATAATTTTCAACTTTCATTTTATTGAGGATTGAAACCACATCAAGCCCTGAGCAGCCTGCCAATGCCGAAAGCATCATCGCTTTGGGTCCAAGACCCTTATTGGTGCCCCCGTTTTCAACTGAGGTGTCTATCAATACTTTGTGCCCAGAGGGGTTGTCTGATTCAAACAAAAGGTTTTCTTTCCAAATAGTAGTGACGGTGTGGTTCATATTTAAATATTTTGTTACTTGTATGCTCAAAAATACAAATTTAACTTTTTAAATATGCCATTAGTAACTCCTCTTTCGCCAGAGCATGACCAAGAAACCCGTGAACTAGCTGCCTTTTTTAATGAGACGCTTGGGTTTTGTCCAAATTCGGTATTGACGATGCAGCATCGCCCGGCGATTTCCAAGGCATTTATTAATCTTAACAAGGCTGTAATGGCAAATGAGGGGCGTGTGACCTCTGCATTAAAACGTATGATTGCCTGGGTGAGCAGCAATGCTACCGGTTGCCGGTATTGCCAGGCACACGCTATCAGGGCGGCAGAGAGGTATGGCGCAGAGAAGGAACAACTGGACAATATCTGGGAGTACCACACCCATCCAGCTTTTTCTGAGGCAGAAAGGGCAGCGCTCGACTTTTCATTGGCAGCATCCCAAGTGCCTAATGCCGTTGATGAATCTATCAAAAAGCAGCTTTATAAATATTGGCATGAAGGCGAAATCGTCGAAATGCTGGGTGTCATCTCACTTTTCGGATACCTCAACCGCTGGAATGATTCTATGGGAACCACCATTGAAGAGGGCGCAGTGGAAAGTGGTGAAAAGTATTTAGGGAAACATGGATGGGAAAGAGGGAAACACGTTTAATTAAACTCTTGCCTTACATCAAAAAATAAATTATGAAAATAAAAATCCTCATTTTTGCCTGTTGTCCTAAAGGAAGAAAGAGGATTTTTTTCATTTCACACTTTAGGGTTGGGGAAAAAATCTTCATAAATACAAAACTTATTTAATTGATTATTTCCCAGCTACCACAACAACAATTTCTCCTTTGGGGGGTTTTGCGGCATAGTGTTCAAGAACCTCTTTTACGCTTCCGCGAATGGTTTCTTCATGCAACTTTGAAATCTCTCTTGAAACAGAAATTTTTCGGTCTTCGCCGAAATAGTCTGCAAAATTTAACAAGGTTCTCAAAAGCTTGTGGGGAGATTCATAGAAAATCATGGTGCGGTTTTCTTCAGCAAGGGCAAGCAATCGGGTTTGACGTCCTTTTTTAACCGGAAGAAACCCTTCAAACACAAATTTATCATTTGGTAAACCGCTATTTACCAATGCAGGCACAAAAGCTGTAGCACCCGGCAGGCAATCTACTTCAATGCCCAACTCTATGCACGCGCGAGTGAGTAAAAATCCGGGATCGCTTATGGCAGGCGTTCCGGCATCACTAATAAGTGCAATTGTTTTTCCGGCTTTGATTTGATTGACGATGTTTTCAACAGTTTTGTGTTCATTGTGCATATGGTGGGAATGCATCTGGGTGTCTATTTCAAAATGCTTGAGTAGTTTGCCGCTGGTGCGGGTATCTTCAGCGAGAATCAAATCAACTTCCTTTAAAACGCGAATGGCCCGAAGTGTCATATCTTCAAGATTGCCGATGGGTGTGGGAACCAGATATAATTTTGACATAGATTAATCAAATCGTTTTTCAATCAATGTATAAAAACGTTCCAGATGAATCTCTTTCCCTTCCCAATTATAATCAGGCTTTACACGTGTGTCCATAAAATTTTGGATTTCATCAAAACTAGTGAAAGTGGTGAGTTGAGAAATGACCCTGTTGTAATCATCTGCATTTCCATTAAAAAGGTGTTTTGTAAAAGCGAGTCGGTCATTGAGACCAATTTGAAGGTTTTTAGTAAGCTTATCGTTGAGAGATTTTGGTTTTTGTGTGTCAGAATCCTGTAATGGTTTGACCGTTTCCTCTTCGCTTATTTTTGGTTTTGGTGTTGTTTCTTTACGCTCAAAAACCGGGGTTTGTTGATATTGTGTGGCAAAATCATCCAGCTCACTCAAAGTGTTTTTCTTGCTGGGGAGTATTTCCTCTAACATTTCATCAATTTTATGCGTTTCTGAGGGCATCTGTGCCACTATATCCTTAATTTTTTCAATCAAAGGCTCAGTGAGATTATCTGAGTGATTTGGTTGTTCAACCGCTTTAGGCTCCTCATCTTGGCGCTTTGTATAGCTGTTAGAGTCCATTGCACCGTTTTTAGCTTCAGGTTCTTTTTGATTTTCTTCCAGATACAATTTGACAGTCAAAGCATCATAAAGTTTTTTCGTTTTTTCCTGAAGTTGCTCCAAAGAGGAAAATTCATTATTCTCTAAAATCTCTACTGCAAGTTGCCTTAATTGCTGCTCAATCTTCTTCTTCATAACTTTTTTATTTTATTACGATAGCGCGTTTTGTTTTTTATAAATTTACGTTTCCGTAATATAACGGTTTTGATATTAATTTTCGCATTGAAAAGTACAAAATGTTTCTCGAAAATACAGTAAATCAAAAAGAGCAATTTGGCTGGATTGAAGTCATCTGCGGTTCTATGTTTTCCGGCAAGACCGAAGAATTGATTCGCAGGTTAAAGCGCGCCCAGTTTGCAAAACAGCGCGTTGAGATTTTCAAGCCCGCAATTGATGTGCGTTATGATGACGAGATGGTGGTCTCACACGACAGCAATGAGATTCGCTCCACACCGGTTCCTGCTGCGGCAAATATTCCTATTTTGGCAGACAATTGCGATGTAGTGGGCATAGATGAAGCCCAGTTTTTTGATGACGAAATTGTAAAAGTGTGTAACGATTTGGCAAATCGAGGCGTGCGGGTTATTGTTGCGGGTTTGGATATGGACTTTAAAGGCAACCCTTTTGGGCCTATGCCGGCCTTGATGGCAACAGCAGAGTATGTGACCAAAGTTCATGCTGTGTGTACCCGAACCGGAAATTTGGCACAATACAGTTTTAGAAAAACCAAAAATGACAATCTGGTGATGCTTGGCGAAACAGACGAATATGAACCCCTTAGCAGAGCCGCCTATTACAAAGCAATGCTTAACGAAAAAATAAAAAAACTAAACGTCAAAGACCCCGAAATTATCACCTCAAAAAAGTCTTCCTGATTTATGCCCACAGCTACTGAAACGACACTGGAAATCAACCTTAATGCATTAACCAATAACTTTAATTACCTAAAATCAAAGTTACAGCCCGGTGTGAAATTGATGGGCGTTGTGAAAGCGTTTGCATATGGAAGCGATAGTGTGGTCATCGCGAAAAAACTGGAACAATTAAAAATAGACTACCTCGCTGTGGCTTATGCTTCAGAAGGTGTTGTTTTGAGAGAAGCAGGCATTAAATCAAATATCTTAGTATTACACCCCCAAACGGTAAATTTTCACAAAATTGTGGAACGCTGTATGGAACCAAACATTTACTCACCTTTGATGTTGACGCGATTTATAGCTTTCGCCGAAAGTTTAAAACTCCTAGATTACCCTATTCATTTAAAGATAAATACAGGTATGAACCGCATTGGATTTGCCCCTGAAGAAGCCTCGTCAATCCCGGAAATTTTAAAACAAACAACAGCTGTCAAAGTAAAATCTATTTTTTCTCACCTCGCAGCTAGTGAAGATGTTGCAAATAAGGCTTTCGCCGAAAGGCAAATCCATTTGTATAAAAAAACTTCTAAAGAACTAATTGAAGCTTTAGGTTATGTGCCCCTAAGGCATACACTTAATACTTCGGGCATTCTCAATTTTACTGAAGGTCAATTTGATATGGTGCGCAGCGGGATTGGACTTTACGGTTTTGGAAACGACATCAAAGAAAATAAAAACCTAGAACCCGTAGCTTCTTTAAAAACCATTATTTCACAGATTCATCACATCAAAAAAGGAGAAAGTGTGGGCTATAATTTTGGATTTATTGCTTCAAAAGACACCTTGACCGCCACCCTGCCTCTAGGACATGCAGATGGCATTCACCGCGGTTATGGAAAAGGAAAGGGATTTGTTACCATCAACGGAAAAAAAGCACCTATGATTGGCAACATTTGTATGGACATGCTGATGGTTGACATCACGGGGATTGAATGCAGTGAAGGTGATGAAGTGCTTGTTTTTGGAAAATCTACAACTGCAGAAGAATTTGCTGAAACCATAAAATCAATTTCTTATGAAGTCATTACAGCTATTTCACAACGGGTAAAGAGAATTGTGATTGACTAAATAAAAATTACTATATTTGATACTATCAAACTTTAAAACCTTATAAAAATGTTCAAAGAATTTAAAAACTTTATTATGACCGGCAATGTTATCGACCTTGCTGTTGCGGTTATTTTAGCAGGCGCCGTTGGTCTTGTTGTCAATGGTTTTGTTGCAGATATTATGATGCCAATCGTAGGTCATTTTGCCGGCGGCATGGATTTTGCCGATTTAAATGTAATTCTCTCTGATGCAGTTATAGCAGCAGATGGCTCTATCACTAAACCGGAAAATGCGATTAGATATGGTGCCTGGATTAATGCACTTATCAATTTAGTAATTGTTGGTTTTGTTTTGTTTATGATTGTAAAAGCATACAACAAAACAAAAAAACCAAAAGTAGAAGCCCCTGCAGCTCCAAAAGGTCCTTCTCAGGAAGAGCTTTTAGCAGAAATAAGAGATTTATTGAAGAAATAATCCCGCTTCACTATATATTCTAACTAAAGCCACTTGCCAAAAACAAGTGGTTTTTTTTATTTAATATTTAACCTTTTTAAAAAGGGTTCTTTTTAACTTTGCTAGACTGCTATTGAGCAGGAATTTTTGAAATAATTAGAAGTTTAACTAACAAGATACCTCCCCAAGCAAGCTTGAGGACGGGTAATGAATATGAGAATAGCAGTTGTAGGTGCCACCGGAATGGTTGGCGAAGTAATGCTTCAAGTCCTTGAAGATAGAAATTTTCCAATTTCAGAATTGATTCTTGTCGCGTCAGAAAGATCTGTGGGTAAAAAAATACCCTTTAAAGGTAAGGAACATACCGTCATAGGTCTGCAAACAGCAGTGGATGCAAAACCCGACATCGCCCTTTTTTCTGCAGGTGGCTCAACATCACTTGAGTGGGCACCAAGATTTGCAGCAGCGGGAACAACTGTTATAGACAACTCCTCAGCTTGGAGAATGGATCCTTCAAAAAAACTGATCGTCCCCGAAATAAATGCTTCACAATTAACAAAAGAAGATAAAATTATTGCCAATCCAAACTGCTCAACTATTCAAATGGTGCTGGTCTTAAACCCACTCCACAAAAAGTATGGTATTAAACGTGTTGTGGTATCTACCTATCAATCTATTACAGGCACCGGTGTAAAAGCAGTTATGCAACTTGAAAATGAAATGAAAGGCATTAAAGGCGATATGGCATATCCATACCCCATTCATCAAAATGCCATCCCACAATGTGATGTTTTTGAAGAGAACGGTTATACAAAAGAAGAAATGAAACTTGTGAGGGAAACTCAAAAAATCCTTAACGACAGAAGCATTGCTGTAACTGCAACAGCTATTCGCATTCCCGTTGTGGGAGGTCATAGCGAATCTGTCAATATCGAGTTTGAAAACCAATTTGATGAAAGTCACATAAGAACTTTACTGCATAATACCGCTGGAATCATTGTTCAAGACAATACAGACACAAATACTTATCCTATGCCGATATATGCGAAAGGCAAAGATGATGTTTTTGTGGGGAGAATTCGTCGCGATTACTCAATGGAAAACTCTTTAAACCTTTGGATTGTGAGTGATAACCTCAGAAAAGGTGCTGCAACAAATGCCGTACAAATAGCGGAGCAGCTCATAAAAGCCCAACTTGTCTGAGAATTAGGTTTTTGTAAGAAATTGTAGTTTGTAATCTGAAATGATTTTTTTATCTTTCGAAAACAATACTAACCAAAACCTTCCTCTTATGAATTCTACATTTACTAAAATCATTCGGTTTTTGCTGGCAGTTATTTTGATTTTAATTGGGTTAAATAAGTTTTTAAATTTCATTCCGGCTCCGGCCATCCCTGAGGATGCCTCCCAATTTATGGGCTCACTCAAAGCAACCGGATACATTCTCCCGGCTCTTGGGGTTATTGAAATTGTCATCGGCATCCTTCTTCTTATCAACAAATGGGTGGCTTTTGCAGTTTTGGCATTGATCCCCATTTCAGTAAATGTATTGCTTTATCATTTATTTTTGGATATTCCAAGTATTGGAATTGCTGCTCTGGTCGCTATTATAAACTTTATTTTGATCTATAAACTTTGGCCAAAATATAAACCCCTCTTCCATTAATACTTATACAACATTTTAGTAAGTTTGTACTTATTTAATAACTCAAACATGAAAAATATATTTTTAGTTATTTTTTCTTTAGCTCTATTTATGGGTTGTAAAGAAGAAAACAAGAGAGTTGCTTTAACTTTAGAATACCCAGAAACACAGAAAGTGGACACAGTTGACACCTATTTTGGAACAGAAGTGCCAGACCCTTATAGATGGCTGGAAGACGATTTGTCTAATGAAACCGCTGCCTGGGTAAAGGCGCAAAACGATGTTACTTTTGGATTTTTAGATCAGATTCCATTTAGAAACGAAATCAATAACCGCCTTACCGAGCTCTGGAATTATGAAAAAGTGAGCGCGCCATTTATTGAAGGTGATTACACCTATTATTATAAAAATGACGGTCTGCAAGATCATTATGTTGTTTATCGCGAAAAAGAGGGCAATGAAGAAGTTTTTTTGGATCCAAATTCATTTTCTGAAGATGGAACTACATCTCTTGATGCTTTGCGATTTTCAAAAAGCGGTAAACTAGCAGCTTATTCAATTTCTGAAGGTGGAAGTGACTGGAGAAAAGTGATTGTAATTGATGCTGAAACCAAAGAACAAATAGGCGATACGCTGGTTGATTTAAAATTTACCGGAATTGCCTGGAAAGGTGAAGAAGGGTTTTATTATTCTACTTACGAAAAACCAAAAGGGAGTCAGCTTTCTGCTATGACAGACCAGCACAGACTTTTTTACCACAAGCTTGGCACAAAGCAAAGTGAAGATCAAATAATTTTTGGAGAAATTGAGAACCAAAGAGCGAGATATATCTGGGGATCAGTTTCTGAAGATGGACGCTTTCTTTATATTTCAAGATCCATATCAACAAGTGGCAATGAATTATACCTTGTTGATTTAGAAAGTACAGATAAAAAAATAGTTCCAGTCATTTCCGGGTTTGATAACTCAACCTCCGTTCTTGATAATGAGGGAAGCAAACTTTTTATACAAACAAATCTGGATGCGCCCAATGAAAAGGTAGTCATTGTTGATGCTTCAAATCCATCTCAAGAAAATTGGACTGATTTAATTCCTGAAACTGAAAATGTTTTAAGTCCCTCAACCGGAAGCGGCTATCTATTTGCGCGCTATATGGTGGATGCTGTTTCAAAGGTATTACAGTATGACTTCGACGGGAATTTAATTCGCGAAGTAGAACTACCCGGTGTGGGAACGGCAAGTGGATTTGGCGGAAAAAAGGATGCAGAAACAATGTATTACTCCTTTTCAAATTACAACACTCCCGGAAGTATTTATTCTTATGATGTAGAAACCGGTGCCTCTGAAGTTTACTGGAAGCCTGAAATAGATTTCAACGCTGATGATTTTGAGTCAAATCAGGTGTTTTATACCTCAAAAGACGGAACAAAAGTACCTATGATTATTACTCATAAAAAAGGATTGGACCTCAACGGTAAAAACCCAACCATTTTATTCGGTTATGGCGGTTTTAATATTAGTATGAGACCCGGTTTTTCAATAGTAACTGCCGTTTGGCTTGAGATGGGTGGTGTGTATGCAGTGCCTAATATAAGAGGTGGTGGAGAGTATGGAAGAAAATGGCATGATGCAGGAACCAAACTCAACAAACAAAATGTGTTTGATGATTTTATTGCCGCTGCAGAATATTTGATAGATAAGAAATACACTTCATCAGACTACCTTGCAATAAGAGGCGGTTCAAACGGAGGTCTTCTTGTTGGCGCAGTAGTAAATCAACGCCCGGAGCTTTTTCAAGTTGGAATTCCTCAAGTGGGCGTTATGGATATGTTGCGCTATCACACATTCACCGCTGGAGCAGGGTGGGCTTATGACTATGGCACTGCAAATGATAGTGAAGAAATGTTTCAATATTTGAAAGGGTATTCACCCTTACACAGCATACAAGAAGGGAAAGAGTATCCGGCTATCATGGTCACCACAGCAGATCACGATGATAGAGTAGTTCCTGCGCACTCTTTTAAATATGCGGCAGAATTACAGTCAAAAGAAACGGGAGATGCACCAAAGTTAATTAGAATTGATGTGGGAGCCGGTCACGGTGCCGGAATGCCTGTTTCAAAAATAGTGGACTTGCACACAGACATTTTTGGATTTATTCTCTATAATATGGGATATGATGAGCTACCTCAATAACTCACTTTAACTGAACCTTTAAATCTTTCTAACTTTTAAAGGGAAGAAATATTTGGGTATTAATCTTTGTTTTGGATTTCTTCAGGTAATTCCATTTCTAAGACCTTATCTATCATTATGTCATTTTGAACGAGGATTTTTTCATAGTAATCACCCCCAAAAAGTTGCTGGGCAATGGTTGCTTTTAGATGTGTTTTCATAATGGGTTCATACCCGTGAAGCTGAAAATTGGTCTCTATGAGTCTTGAATAAAAGATAAATTCATCTAATAATTCATCAGTTACTTCAAAGTTTGTAAAAAAATCTTGGGGCGTAAACCCCTCAAACAAGGATCTTTTTTTATCTAGTTGCTCAAAAACAAAATAGTTTAACAAACCCGATTGTGAAATATAATTTATAATTTCTCCTTCTTCGCTCAGGTCTTTGGCTATAAAAACATCTGGTAAAATACCACCTCCTCCATAAACAACTTTACCTTTTGGAGTCACATATCGCAAGCTATCATTCACTGAAATACTGTCTGCGCTTATGAGTTCGCCATTTTTATATCTTTCTTGATACTCTTTAAAGTATGTTATGTCACCATTTACATAAGGCCTTTGGATAGATCTTCCGGTGGGAGTATAATAGCGTGCTACAGTTAATCTTACAGCGCTGCCATCGCCCAATGCCATTTCTCTTTGAACCAATCCTTTACCATAAGTTCTTCGGCCAACGATAACTCCCTGATCATTATCTTGTAAGGCACCGGCTACTATTTCACTGGCTGAAGCTGAGTTTTCATTAACTAGAACATAGATCTTTCCGTTTTCAAAAAGTCCTTTCTTCTTAGCAAACGTATTTTCAATGACTCCTGCTTTGTTTTTAGTTTTCAAAAGGAGTGTTCCTTTTGGCAACAACTCATCTAGCATTCTCTCAGCAGCAAAAACATAACCCCCCGGGTTGTTTCTCAAATCCAGTATAAGCGTTGAAATATCTTGATTAACCAAGTTTTTTAATGATTCTCTAAATTCATCGTAAGTAGTTTCAGCAAAGCGGTTCACTTTAATATATCCAAGGTTCTCATTGATTTTAAACCCGGCATCGACACTTTTAATAGCAACTTCTTTTCGCGTAAGCTTAAACTTTATTTCCTCTTTTTTGCTGTTGCGAAAAACAGTAAGAGTTACCTTTGAATTTAACGCCCCCCTTAAAGATGAAACAATGGAATCTCTTTTGCTAAATTCGCCAAAAAGAGGTATATCGTTTGCAAACAATATGCGATCACCTGCCTTGATTCCTGCTTTTTCGGCGGGACCATCATCAATGGTTGAAATTACTGAAACCGTGTCATTATAAATATAAAAGCTAACACCAATACCCACAAATTTACCCCGCATATCATCAGCAACCGACTCATAGTCGCTCACAGGTATATACACCGAGTGTGGATCTAGATTTTTTAGAATGCTGTTTACTGTTACATCAACAATGCTGTCTGTATTAATCCTGTCAACATATTCAAAATCAATGTAATCGATGAGCCTGTTTAATTTATCCTTTTTAGAATTTGTTGCAAAAATCTTTTCGGTAGTATCTCCAAAATTGAGTTTTGAACCAATAAAAATTCCTGCTGCAATTGCAACACCTATCAATAGGGGGATGTATTTAGATGATTTTTGCATTAAAAATTAAGGTTCAACAGATTCTAAATGTTCCAGAGCGACTCCTGCTTTTTCCAAAAAACTTACGCCGGAATTATCTTTGTAGGCCTCCAGATAAACCAACCGAGTGATTCCTGCCTGATGAATCAACTTACTGCACTCTTTACAGGGAGACATTGTGATATAAAGTGTTGCGCCTTTGCAGGATTGGGTTGACGAAGCAACTTTCAAAATAGCATTGGCTTCTGCATGAAGTACATACCATTTTGTATATCCCTCATCGTCTTCACAATAGTTTTCAAATCCTGAAGGTGTGCCATTATAGCCGTCTGAAATAATCATTTTGTCCTTTACAATGAGTGCTCCCACCTGTTTCCGCTTGCAATGGGATAATTTTGCCCACTCCACTGCCATGCGCATATAGGCAATGTCATATTTACGTTGTTTTTTATTTGGCATGTGGAATACAAACTAAGTTGCGAAGATAAAATTTTATCAACGGATTAAATATGAATGATTCGTTAAATATTAGGGTTTGAATGATTTAAAATATCCAGTTTGAAATAAGTAATGGGATTACCAAGCCCAAAATAACAGAAGAAATAACCAGCACCCAGTCTTTTTTGTTGAAACGAAAAACAGTTTGAACAATTGTTCCAATAATCAAAACAATTAAAGCCACGATAATTTGACCGGCTTCAACACCCAGAGCAACTTCCAGCAGTGGCAGTATTTTACTCTTTTGCCCTAAGACTTCTGTAAATTGAGGAGCAAATTCAAGACCTCTCAATAGTCCCAGAAAAATGGAAAGCGCAAAAAGGAGACCCATTTTTTCACGCCGCTTTTCTTTTCCAGCCGTAAAAATATTGAAGAGTGCCGTAAAAATAATGACAATAGCGATGAGGAATCCCACCATACCCAGACTCACCTTTACAACCCCATAAGAAACCATCAAAACAGCAATCAAGTGTCCAAGAGTAAAAAGTGTGATAAGCACTAACAAGCGTTTCCAGGCATTAAATTGATAGGCAACCGTTAATAAAATGACGAATAATATATGGGCATAGTTATGCCAATTAATAACGTGGTCAAGACCCATTTTGAAGTAAAGCCAAAATTCAGCCATTTTGTTTAAGGAGTTTTTTAAATAAAATCAAAGTTAATAAATGTTGATAGAAAAGCAGGTAATACTAGGTTATTATTTGATAGAATTTTTGGGAAGAGATTAATGTAAAAAAAAAGCCCCAACAAATGTTGAAGCTTTGTACCTTGGGTGGGAATCGAACCCACACGTCCGAGGACACAGGATTTTGAATCCAGCGCGTCTACCAATTCCGCCACCAAGGCATTTTCAAAGAATTGGACGACAAAATTATAAAAATATTTACATATACACCCTAAATAAGAAGTAATTATGCTTCCTTGATTGAAATTATTTTCTAAATTTGCACCTCGTAAAAACAAGCAGACAGCAAAACCCTATTTTACAACCAGTTAACCATGGCTATTCCAACTCCCGAACCAAAGATTTTTGCTTGCTCACAAAGTATCGTGCTAGCTGAAAAAATTGCCGAAGCTTTTGGTATGCCATTGGGGAATGTAATAACATCTCATTACAGTGATGGTGAGTTTCAACCTTCTTTTGAAGAATCAGTGAGAGGTAGCCGGGTTTTTATAATAGGTTCCACCTTTCCTAACAGCGATAACCTGATGGAGATGTTGTTGATGATTGATGCTGCAAAACGCGCTTCAGCAAGACACGTGACAGCTGTATTACCTTACTTTGGCTGGGCAAGACAAGACAGGAAAGACAAACCAAGGGTCCCAATCGCAGCAAAATTGGTCGCTAAAATGCTGGAAACAGCAGGTGCCACACGCATCATCACCATGGATTTGCACGCAGACCAAATTCAAGGATTCTTTGAAAAACCGGTCGATCACCTTTTTGCTTCTACCATCTTTTTACCCTACCTAAGAAACTTAAACCTTGAAAATTTGACCATTGCATCACCCGATATGGGTGGTTCAAAAAGAGCTTATGCCTATTCTAAATTTTTGGAAAGTGACGTAGTCATTTGTTATAAGCAACGCGAAAAAGCCAATGTGATATCACACATGGAACTCATTGGTGACGTTACCGGAAAAAATGTCGTGCTGGTTGATGATATGGTAGATACCGCCGGCACACTCACAAAAGCTGCAGATGTAATGATGGAGCGAGGTGCATTGAGCGTTAGAGCCATTTGTACCCACGCAATCCTATCAGGAAACGCCTACGAAAAAATAGAAAATTCAAAACTTGTTGAATTGATTGTAACAGATTCAATTCCACTTAAAAAAGAAAGTAAAAAAATAAGAGTACTCACGTGCTCAAAACTGGTAGCCGATGTGATGATTAGCGTCAACACAAACAACTCTATCAGTGGTAAATTTTTAATGTAAAACGCCCAAAACATAAATTTAATCTTAAGGCACAGGTGATTAAAGGGCGAATCGCCAAAACCTTAAAAAACAAAAAATAATGAAATCAATTACAATTAAAGGATCTCAAAGAGAAAGCGTAGGCAAAGTAGCAACTAAGGCCTTACGTAATGCTGGAAAGGTACCCTGCGTAGTTTACGGAGGAGACAAACCAATTCACTTTTCAGCTGAAACATTAGCATTTAAAGACTTGGTTTACACTCCAGATGTACACACAGTAGTAATTGCTTTAGAAGATGGCTCAAAAATCAATGCCATTTTACAGGATATTCAATTTCACCCTGTTACAGACAACATCATCCATGTTGACTTCTATCAGATTTTTGACGATAAGGAAATTACCCTAGAAATCCCTGTAAGGGTTGTTGGTAACTCTCGTGGAGTTAGAAATGGTGGGGTTTTACGCGTTCCAAGACGAAAACTAAAAGTAAAAGCAATCCCTGCTGATCTTCCAGATTTTATAGAGGCAGATATCACTGAACTTAAAATCGGAAGCAAATTATATGTTACTGAACTTAAAAGTGAAGGATACAAAATCATGCATCCAGACAATACAGTAGTAGCTCAAGTGAGAACTTCGCGAGTCGCTGTGGCTGATGTTGAAGAAGAAGAAGGAGAAGAAGGAGCCGAAAGTGCTGAAGGTGAAACTGCAGCTGCTGAAGGTGCAAACACTGAGGAGACTCCGGCATCTGAATAAATTTTCAATGCATTTTGAATTTATAGGAAACCCCCACAAGTTGGGGGTTTTTTTATATTTTTACAAAAAAAACAAATGCTACCATTTTTTGGACGACTCTTATCAAAAAAGAAAAGCAACACCCTTGAAGAAAGTGACCCCATGAAGAAGTTTCTAATTGTTGGCCTGGGAAATATAGGTCCAAAATATGAAAATACCCGCCACAACATCGGTTTTAAAATTCTTGACCGCTTTGCTTATAATGAAAATCTCGCTTTTGAACCCGCAAAACTAGGTGACATCACAACTCATAAAATCAAAGGCCGAAGTTTACTACTACTCAAGCCCAGCACCTATATGAACCTGAGCGGAAAAGCAATCCTCTACTGGCTTCAAAAAGAAAAAATTCCTTTGGAAAACTTATTGGTCATAACAGATGATCTCAACCTTCCTTTTGGAACCATCAGAGTGAAAACCAAAGGAAGCGACGGTGGACACAATGGACTAAAAGACACGCAACTGCAACTGGGAACAACCACTTACAATCGTTTTCGGTTTGGAATTGATAATGAATTTGGCAGAAGAAGTCAAGTTGATTTTGTACTGGGTGAATGGGAACCCGAAGAAGAAACCAAACTTCCGGAACGATTGGACAAATCCATCGAAGTCATAAAATCATTTGTTCTTGCCGGCATCACAAACACTATGAATACTTTTAACGGAAAATAGCCCAGTGAAAGTCCACCATTCCATAACAGATTATAAAAACAACTCCCAATCTGTCATCACCATTGGCACTTTTGATGGTGTTCACATAGGCCATAGAGAAATCCTGAAAAAACTCACTTCAGAAGCTGAAAAACTCAATCTGGAATCGGTAATACTTACTTTTTTTCCACATCCAAGAATGGTTTTGCAAAAAGAAAGCGATATCAAACTCATCAACACCATAGATGAACGTGTTTCCATTTTTTCAAAAACAGAGCTCGATCACCTCATTATTCATCCGTTTACAAAAGAATTTGCAAACCTTTCGGCGGAAGCCTTTGTGAAAAATATTCTGGTTGATAGTCTAAATGTCAAAAAAATAATCATTGGTTATGACCACCGTTTTGGAAAAAACCGAAGTGCCAACATAGACGATCTGAAAAAATTTGGCAAACTACACCATTTTGAAGTTCAGGAAATATCAGCGCAAGAGCTAGATGATGTTGCTGTGAGTTCAACCAAAATTAGAAAAGCATTGGACCGTGGTGACTTAGAAACTGCAAATAATTACCTCAGTTACCCCTTTATGCTAAACGGCACCATTGTAAAAGGAAAAGGAATCGGAAGAACAATTAACTTCCCCACCGCAAATCTGCACATTGTAGAGACCTACAAACTCATCCCAAAAAATGGGGTGTATATCGTTAAAACTGTTATAGATAATGAAGAAGTTTTTGGTATCATGAGCATCGGTACAAACCCCACTGTGGGAGGAAAAAACAGAACAATCGAAACCTATTTTCTGGATATTGAAAAAGACCTCTATGGCAAAAAAATTATCATTGAAATGCTTTCAAAAATAAGGGAAGAAGATACTTTTGACTCTCTGGAGTCTCTACAATATGCTATTACAAATGATGAGGCTTTCGCCCGAAAATACATAGCAAACTATGGTCAATAAATTATTATTCAAACACATCGACAACAGCGGGCTCGTTGTTTTTAGGGTTGTTTTTGGCTTATTGATTACTTTGGAAGCCTTTGGTGCCATTGCCACAGGATGGGTGAGACAAGTACTTGTTGAGCCCGCGTTTACCTTTTCTTTTATTGGCCTGGAGTGGCTGCAACCCCTGCCGGGCGAAGGAATGTACTATTACTTTGCCTTGATGGGTGTGTTTGGGATTATGTTGATGATAGGCTACAAATACCGCCTTGCAGCTTTTGCTTATACCATATTATGGGCCGGTGTCTATTTTATGCAAAAATCGGCTTACAACAACCATTATTACCTGATGCTTTTATTGTTAGGTTTTATGAGTGTGCTTCCCGCAAACAAGTGGTTTTCGCTTGACGCGAAATACAACCCGGAAATTAAAGCCCCCTCCATGCCTCAATGGTGTGCACTAGTTATTATTCTACAAGTTTGGATTGTTTATACCTATGCGTCTATCGCAAAAATATACCCAGACTGGCTTGATGCCTCGATGGCGCAAATACTCATGAGTGGAAAGGCCAACTACTGGTTAATCGGGGATATTTTACAACAAACCTGGGTGCACTGGTCTATTGCTTACACCGGGATTTTGTTTGACCTGCTCATCGTCCCGCTATTGCTATGGAAACGCACACGAATGCTGGGGTTTGTCATTTCCATTTTCTTTCATTTATTCAACTCCATCGTGTTTCAAATTGGTATTTTTCCATATATGTCCATTGCCTTTGCGCTGTTTTTCTTTACACCCAAAACTGTACAAAGACGTTTTTTACCCAAAAAGAAATTCTATGACAAAGCAGAAATTATCGTTCCAGCTTATAAAAAAACACTAATTACGCTTTTTTCAATTTATTTTATCATTCAAATTGGTTTGCCGCTGCGTCATTGGGCAATTGAAGACAATGTGCTTTGGACCGAAGAAGGACACCGCCTCAGTTGGCGTATGATGCTACGCACCAAATCTGGCTCTGTCAAAGTCACTGTTAAAGATAAGAACACAGGTGAGGAGTTTCGCATAAATATTTATGAAGAGCTTTCTACTAAACAACGCAGAGGCTTGGCCACCAAGCCTGATTATATGTGGCAATATGCACAACGATTAAAAAAGCGCTATGCAGAAAGAGGCAAAGATGTTGCTGTTTATTTTGATACTCGAGTGAGTGTCAACAAAAGACCAATGGCTCCATTAATAAACCCCGAAGTAGATCTCGCGGCAGAAAAATGGAATCACTTTAAACACCACAAATGGATTATGCCTGCTCCGGAGGGATTGTAAGGACTTAAGCCTATTAGGTTTGTTCAAAATGATATAAATAAAAATCAGCTAATATCAGCAAAATCTGCGTCATCAGCGTGCTATAATCTATAGATTGAAAAAATAGTATTTATCATTTCTAAAACACAAACCCTTTACTTCTATTTCACTAAATTTGCCCTTTCAAACCAATACTATGTTACAAGTTACAGACATTCGCGACCACAAAGAGGCATACATCACCGCTTTGCAAAAAAGAAACATCAATGCCGCCCCTCTTTTTGAGGAGGTGTTGCAAACAGATGAAACCCGAAGAAGCACACAGGCAAAACTGGATAACATCCTGGCAGAATCCAACAAGATTTCGAAGGAAATCGGGCAGTTGTTTCAATCAGGAAAAGCTAATGAAGCCAATGCTCTAAAAGAAAAAACAGCCCAATTTAAAGAAGATTCCAAAGTGCTTCAGGAAGAATTGAACCTGGCGGTTGAAACCTTGCAACAATTGCTTTACAATATACCAAACATCCCAAATACTTTAGTTCCCACCGGAAGCAGTGAAGACGATAATGAAGAAGTCTTTCGCGCAGGCGAAATTCCAAAACTATCCGAAGGCGCACTGCCCCATTGGGAACTCGCAAAAAAATATGACATCATCGATTTTGAGCTAGGCAATAAAATCACGGGAGCCGGTTTTCCGGTTTATAAGGGAAAAGGTGCCAGATTGCAACGCGCTTTAATTGCTTACTTTCTCGATAAAAACACTGCTGCTGGATATACTGAATATCAAGTGCCGCATTTAGTAAATGAAGCCTCCGGTTTTGGAACAGGGCAATTGCCAGATAAAGAAGGGCAAATGTATCACGTTGGTATTGATAATTTATATCTTATCCCCACTGCTGAGGTACCGGTAACAAATATCTTTCGCGATGAAATCCTTCAGGCAAAAGACCTGCCGGTTTTGTGTACAGGCTACACGCCCTGTTTTAGAAGAGAAGCAGGAAGTTATGGTGCTCACGTGCGCGGATTAAACCGTTTGCACCAATTTGATAAAGTGGAAATCGTGCGAATTGAGCATCCCTCAAACTCATACAAAGCCCTTGATGGAATGGTGGAACACGTGAAAGAAATCCTTAACGAACTCCAACTTCCATACCGCATTTTAAGACTTTGTGGTGGTGATTTGGGTTTTACTTCAGCCCTTACTTATGATTTTGAAGTATTTTCAACCGCACAAGACCGTTGGCTGGAAATTTCATCGGTATCCAATTTTGAAACTTTTCAAGCCAACCGATTGAAACTGCGCTTCAAAGATGAAAATGGAAAAAACCAGCTGGCACACACCTTAAATGGAAGTGCCTTGGCATTACCTAGAGTACTTGCCGGAATTCTGGAAAACTATCAAACTACTGATGGTATTAAAATTCCTGAGGTGTTAGTTCCTTTTTGTGGGTTTGATATAATTGATTAACATATTATAAATACTTTCTCAATCCACATTTTGCTATATTTACCAAAAAGTAACAAAATGCGTTTTACCCTTTGCCTCCTTCTATTTTGTTTTAGTTTGGTTTCATTCTCTCAAAATGAAAACCTGGCTAAAAATTATTTTGACAGAGGTGATTTTGAAAAAGCGTTGCCCATTTACAAAGCACTTTTTGAAAACAATCAAAACCGAAATGACTATTTCCTTTCTTATATAGCCACACTGCAGCAACTTGAAAATTTTGAAGAAAGTCAAAAATTACTTCAGGACCGACTCACATTAACAAGAAATCATCCCTTGTTTTTAATTGAAATGGGTAGAAATTACCTCATTCAAAATCAAAATGATGAAGCAGACACCTATTTTCAACAAGCGATACAGACCATTGATGAAAACCCGAGAATCACCTATACTGTTGCCAATTCCTTTGAAAAATACAGTTTGCTGGACCTGGCAGTAAGTGCCTATGAAAAAGGAGCCTCACTTGACGAAAACCTAAATTTTGACAGTCAGTTGGCACGCATTTATGGGGAACAAGGCGATTTAGAGAAAATGTTTGACAGCTATTTGAGGATTATAGAAAGAAATCCCTCGTTTTTAATTTCTGCCCAGCGCAATTTCAGTCGGTATGTAACAGATGACCCTCAAAACGATGCCAATGATTTGTTGCGTAAGGCGCTTTTGAGGCGCTCTCAAAACAACCCGGACTTATTTTACAACCAGTTACTCAGTTGGTTGTTTGTACAGCAAAAACAATATGACAGAGCTTTTGTACAAGAAAAAGCCATTTTCAATCGCACCTTTGAAAGCCTCAATGAAATGATGGAATTGGCTTTAATAGCCCTCGATGATGAAGCCTTTGAAATATCAAACGAAATTTTATCTTATATCATCGAAAACAGCACTTCAGAGAGAGACCGTCTGCAAGCCTTCCAATATAAAATGAAAATTGAAGTAAAAACGGCCAAAAAAGAAACCTTCTCTGAGGTCGAAAAAAAATATGAAAATTTGATTTCTGTTTTTGGCGAAGACACCAAGACTTTTGAAATACAACTCGATTACAATCACTTTTTAGCCTTTCAAAACAATAAAAAGCAAGTCGCTATAGAAAATCTTAAAAAATTAAGTCGGGAGAATCTGAGCAGATATCAAGAGGCTCGAGTTCTTATGGAGCTGGCAGACATACTTGTGTTTGACGAAAAGTTTAATGAAGCACTTATTTACTATTCCCAGATTCAGAATAAAGTTAAAAATGACCCCATAGCACAAGAAGCCCGTTTTAAAGTAGCGCGCACCAGTTACTTTAAAGGAGATTTTGAATGGGCACAAACACAGCTTGATATTCTAAAAAAATCAACTTCCCAACTCATCGCCAATGATGCCATGGAACTCAGTTTACTCATCAGTGACAACTCACTGGAAGACACTTTGCAAACCGCTTTAAAAAAATACGCCCGTGCAGACTTGTTAGACTTGCAAGGGAAACATCAGGAGGCTATTACCATTCTGGACGACATTTTGCAAAATCACAAAGCAGAAGCAATTGAAGACGAAGCCTTGCTCAAGCAAGCTCAAATTTTTGAAAAAACCGAGCAATATGACAAGGCAATAGCAAACTATTTAAAAATCATTGAATTTCACAATGAAGACATTCTCACAGACAACGCCTATTTTTACCTGGCAGAATTATACAACAAAACCCTGCAACAACCTGAAAAAGCAAAAGAATTTTATGAGCAAATCATTTTTAACCATCAGGATTCCATCTATTTTGTAGAAGCCAGAAAGCAATACCGAAGCATTAGAGGAGACGCTATAAATTAAAAAGCCCCCTCCCAACCTCCCCCGAAGGTGGAGGAGATAAAAAGTACAGGCGCAATATCTTGCGCCTCAACCAAATCAAGAAAATGAAATCCACTCATATCTACAACGTCACCATAAACATTGAAGAAGATATTCACGACCGCTGGTTACTTTGGATGAAAGAGGAACACATCCCGGACATGCTGGCCACCGGAAAATTCAGCGCTGCGAAAATGTGTCGCGTTCTGGTGGAAGAAGAAATGGGCGGACTCACTTATGCCGTGCAATACACTACAGACAGTAAAGAAACATTGGAAAAATACTACCGTGAAGACGCAGACCGCCTGCGTTCAAAAAGCGCTATTTTTGCCGGAAAATTTGTCGCGTTCAGAACAGAGCTTCAAATCATTAGTGAACACACATCCGGATGAGAAAATTTTATAAGAAAGAACAAAGAGCAAAAAACACAAACAGCACTTCAGAGGGAACTAATGAAAGTGAAGTAAGTGCAAAAAAGCACTTAGGTCAACATTTCTTAAAAGATGAACACATCGCTCAAAAAATAGCCGATACACTCACTTTAAAAGGCTATAAACACGTCCTCGAGATTGGTCCGGGAATGGGCGTGCTTACCAAATACCTCATTCACAAAGACATCGACCTCATTGCGATGGACATCGATACAGAGTCTGTCTCTTACTTAAATTCCAGTTTTATAGCTCAACACCGTGAACTGCTAAAAAACAAAAACTTTCAGGTTGCAGAAGCCGATTTTTTAAAAATTGACTTATCACATTACTACAGAGATACTCCTTATGCAATCATCGGGAATTTTCCATACAATATCTCCACCCAAATCGTTTTTAAAATGCTGGAATGGAGACATCAAATACCGGAATTTACGGGTATGTTCCAAAAAGAAGTTGCTCAGCGTATTTGTGAAGAACCGGGCAGTAAAGCTTATGGAATTCTTTCGGTTTTGGTTCAGGCATTTTATGAGGCAGAATACCTCTTCACTGTTCCGCCTTCTGTTTTTAATCCCCCGCCAAAAGTGGATAGTGGCGTGCTTAGACTCATCAGAAAAGATGATTTTTCACTTCCTTGCAATGAAAAATTATTTTTCACAATTGTAAAAACCGCTTTCGGTCAACGCCGAAAAACATTGAGAAACAGTTTAAAGTCTTTCGCATTAAGCGAAAATTTAAAAGAAGATACTATCTTTGACAAACGTCCGGAGCAATTGGGTTTTGAAGCCTTTATTGCCTTAACCCAAAAGATAGAAAGCGATGCAGTTTCAAATTAGTCCAGAACTTATTGAAAAAATCGAGCAACTTGTCGAAGAACAAAACGACAAGGAACTGCTAGCGCATCTTGAAGACCTTCACCACGCTGATATTGCCGAGATTCTCGATGAGCTGGATCTCGATGAATCTACTTACATCATCAAGCTGCTCGATAGCGAGAAAACGTCAGAAGTTCTAATGGAACTCGATGAAGGCGATCGCGAAAAAATTCTTGACAACCTCTCCTCCAAAGAAATTGCTGATGAGCTGGAAGAAATGGATACAGATGATGCCGCTGATATCATTGCAGAGTTATCTGAAGAGCGTCAGGAAGAGGTAATTTCAAACATTGAAGACCGCGAGCACGCTCAAGACATTCAAGAGCTCTTGCGATATGATGAAGACTCTGCCGGCGGATTAATGGCTAAAGAGCTTATCAAGGTTAGGGAGACCTGGACTGTTGCAGGTTGTGTGAGAGAAATGCGCAGGCAAGCAGAAAATGTTACGCGCGTTCATTCCATTTATGTGGTTGATAAAAGTGATAAGCTCATTGGAAGATTGTCTCTAAAAGATCTTTTGACAGTGCCGCCACAAACTAAAATATCAGAAATCTATATTCCTCGTGTTGATTTTGTTGATGTGCATACAGAGGGAGAAGAAGTCGCGCGCATTATGCAAAAATATGATCTGGAAGCCATTCCGGTGGTTGATGAAATTGGCAGATTGGTAGGCCGTGTTACTATTGATGATATTGTTGACTTTATCAAAGAAGAAGCAGAAAAAGATTACCAGCTCGCTGCCGGTATCTCACAAGACGTAGAAGCAGATGACAGTATCTGGCAATTATCAAAAGCACGTTTGCCATGGCTTGTTTTAGGCCTTTTTGGAGGGTTGGGTAGTGTGTACATTATGCAAGGATTTGATGAGGCTTTGGAGAGCTTTCCCATACTTTTTTTCTTTACGCCGCTTATTGCTGCTATGGCAGGAAATGTGGGGGTTCAATCGAGCGCCATCATTGTGCAGGGTCTTGCAAATGACAACATTAGAGGAAGTCTCTTTCATCGTTTATTAAAAGAAGTTGGCTTGAGTCTCCTCAATGGTGCCGCTCTGGCAGCACTCGTTTTCCTCTTTGGTTTAATTGTGGGTCAAGATGAATTAATCAGCTTGGCGATTGCGCTGTCTATGCTTCTGGTTATCATTGTTGCCGCACTTGTTGGGACTTTTGTACCCATCATACTTGATAAACGAGGTATTGACCCGGCCATTGCTACCGGTCCTTTTATCACTACTTGTAATGATATATTCGGAATCTTTTTGTTTTTTTATATCTCCAAATTGATACTCGGTTTCTAAACTTCAATCCAACTTATAGTTCAATATTTTGAATTACTTTAAATCTGAAATAACCGTTCCTAAAACTGCTATTGACACCCTAAAACACGTTAATAATGTAGTTTATTTACAATGGATTCAAGATGTTGCACAACAACATTGGATTGAAAGTACTGATATTGCTTTACGCAATAAAATTGCATGGGTGGTCGTGAATCATTTTATTGAATACAAAGCCCCCGCTTTTGAAAACGATGTTTTAATTTTGAAAACCTGGGTTGATAACTATAATGGTGTTACCAGTGAACGTCATACAGAAATTCTTAGAAGAGCAGACCAAAAATTATTGGTTCAAGCCAAAACGGTTTGGTGTATGATTGATAAAGAAACCGGAAAGCCAATGCGGATTACTGAAAAACTTATACAAGAATTACCATAAATGTAATAAACATTTTTTATAATGAAAATCCTCCACCTCGATAAAAACCACCCGCTTCTCCAAGAACAACTTGCAACTGCCGGTTTCCAAAATGAGGAGGATTACATTTCTTCAAAAAAAGAAATTGAAGCAAAAATTGCCCTTTATGAAGGCATCGTCATTCGCAGTCGTTTTGAAATCGACAAGCCGTTTCTTAATGCAGCCAAAAACCTGAAATTCATAGCGCGTGTGGGTGCCGGACTAGAGAGTATTGATGTAGCTTACGCCGAAAGCAAAAAAATCACCCTCATTGCTGCCCCGGAAGGGAATAGAAATGCAGTAAGCGAACACGCACTGGGAATGCTGCTGAACCTTTTCAACAAACTCAAACAAGCAGATACCGAAGTAAAAAAAGGATTGTGGCATCGTGAGTCAAACCGAGGCGTGGAGCTAGACGGAAAAACAGTGGGCATCATCGGGTATGGGAATATGGGAAAAGCCTTTGCCAAAAAATTACGCGGTTTTGACGTGGAGGTGCTTTGTTATGACATCAAAGAAAATGTGGGCGACCAGAATGCCAAACAAGTTTTAATGGAGGAAATTCATGAAAATGCAGATGTGTTGAGCTTGCATATTCCCTGGGATGAAACAACTGACAAAATGGTCAACATTCAATTTATTTCCAAATTTAAAAAATCGTTCTGGTTGCTAAACACAGCACGTGGAAAATGTGTTGTAACAAGTCACCTGGTTGATGCTTTAAAATCAGGGAAAATCCTGGGAGCAGGATTGGATGTGTTGGAATATGAAAAAAGCTCATTTGAATCTTTATTTTCAAAAGAAGAACTGCCTGTTGCCTTGCAAGAGCTTGTCAAAATGGACAATGTGCTGTTGAGTCCTCATATTGCAGGGTGGACCTTAGAAAGCAAAGTAAAACTGGCTCAAGTGATTGTTGATAAAATCAAGGTGTTATATGGTTTGGGCGATAGAAAGACGGGATTCCTGCCTGCGCAGGAATTTGGCGTTTCAGGTCTCGGCGGATTTTTCTTTAAAACCAAAGATCCTGATTATTTAAAGGATTGGTATAAAAAACATTTAGGAATGAATACTGACCAATATGGATGGACATTTTGGTGGAAAGACAATGATGGCAATCCCTGCTCAACACAATGGAGCCCGTTTAAGGATGACACGACCTATTTCGCTCCCAGCGAAAAACCCTTTATGATTAATTTGAGAGTTAAAAACCTAGTTAAACTTTTAGAGCATTTAAAAGTAGAAGGAGTCACAGTGGTTGGAAATGTGGAAGAGTTTAGTTATGGAAAATTTGGCTGGATACTCGATCCTGAAGGCAATAAGATAGAGCTCTGGGAACCGAATGATAGCGCCTTTTTGTAGATAACATTACAAATTTAAAAAGAGCATAAATGAATTCTTTAAAGATGCCTGAACTAAAAAAAGCACTCTACATAGTTTGGGGAATTGTTGCTTTAACCGGGTTGATTTTGGTTTTAATTCCATTTTTTATAGACGAACATTTACTGCTAAAAACAACCCCTGTTTGCACAAGTATAGTTTCCGGTGAAGGGTCTTGTGTTTTTTGTGGTTTGACCAGTGGTTTTATTGCCATAAGTAATGGAATGATTGAAGAGGCTCTTTTATGGAATACATTTAGTTTACTCATTTACATAATTTTTATACTAAATTTTATCATCTTCTCATTTTCTTTAATATATTTGAAGAACAAGTAACTAACCTTTAACCTTTTTCAATTTGAATACAGCCAGTTTGGTTTTTGGAATTTTAGCCATTCTAGGAATGCTTGTAGGTTTTATACCTTGTTTTGGAGCGTTAAACTGGATAAACATCCCCTTTGCTTTTATTGGTTTAATTGTAAGTATCGTTGCTTTGTCTAATAAACAAGAAGGCAATTCAAAAAATGGTGCCCTGGCAGGTCTAATTATGTGCTTATGTGCTATGTTTTTTGGATTGTTCAGACTCTTCTTGGGAGGAGGTATTTTATAATCATTAACTTTTACTATTATGGAAGAAAACAAAAACTCAGACAACCTTGGCGAAGAAGCCAGAAAAACAGCCGATGAATTTAAAGAAAGCTGGAACAAATCCATCAATGAAAACAAAGAAAATAAAAAGCTAATCGCCGGTATTTTAGCCATCCTTTTAGGGGGCTTTGGTATTCATAAATTTATTTTAGGCTATAATAAAGAAGGAATTATTCTACTAGTTGTAACGGTGGTATTAGGAATCATTACCTGTGGTGTTGCGGCATCTGCTGCCTGGATAGTTGGTCTTATTGAAGGAATCATCTATTTGACTAAAAGCGATGAGGAGTTTTTTGAAACCTATCAGGCTAACAAAAAACCTTGGTTTTAAAAGTTTTTCTTAAAAGTTACCCTTTATTTTCCTCGTTTTTTGAGGCAAATTTTTGTTCCATTTCGGCTTGAAACTCTTCCAAGACAGGTTTGACTGTGCTTTCGGGCAGGTCTGCTATGCGTATATACATCAAGCCGTCAACGGCATTATTGAATAGCGGGTCCACATTAAAAGCAACTACTTTTGCGTTTTGCTTGATGTATTTTTTTATGAGTACCGGAAGTCGCAATTCGCCGGGCTCGAGTTCGTCAATAATTTTGTCAAACTTGTTTAAATCGGCTTCTGTTTCGTCAAAAACAAAATCTTTGTCAGCATCCTTGAGCTTAACTTTAAAATCTTTTTTAGGGTGAATAAATTGCGCCACATAAGGGTCATAATAGTTAGACTTCATAAACTCTATCATCAAAGATTTTGAGAATTCTGAAAAACGATCACTGATGGTAACGCCTCCAATGAGGTAACGATGCTCCGGAAAACGCAGTGTTGTATGAACAATTCCTTTCCATAAAAGAAACAGGGGCATGGGCTTTTGTTGGTATTCTTTAATGATAAAAGCGCGTCCCATTTCTATGGACTGGCTCATCATTTTGTACAATTCCGGCTCAAACCTGAAAAGGTCGTGAAGGTAAAAACCTTCAATACCATAAGCTTCATAGATTTTTGAGCCCAGGCCCATTCGGTAAGCACCTGCAATTTTTTTGGACTCATTGTCCCATAAAAACATATGGTGATAATAGGCATCAAAAACATCGAGATCAAGTGCTTTATTGGTTCCCTCACCTACTTCTCTGAAAGTGATTTCGCGTAAGCGACCTATTTCCTGAAGAATGTTTGGGATGTTATCAGGATGAGAGAGAAAAACTTCATAGTTTTTACTAATCAACAGCCTTTTGTCCAATTCTTGAAGTTTGAGTACTTCTTTTTCAAGTATATGAGTTGGCACAGGTGTAGCAATGCTTTTTGGTGGTTTTGGAAATTTTAACTTTTTAGGAATGTTATCCAGTAGTTTCTTCTTGGCAAATGTGTTTGCCAGCATATAGGTTTTCTTCCTCAAAAAGGCTGTAAAATCTTCAAGTGATTCTTGTTCCTGCTGGTCTTTTACAGATATTGGATTGCCAATTCTTATTTTTATGGTGCGCTCTCGCTGACTCAATAATTCTGAAGGAAGTTTAGCTGTGCGAAAGGTGGGGTTTAACTTTGCAAGTTTATAAAATAGCAAACTGTTTTTTGCATGAAAGTAAATAGGCACGACAGGCACTTCAGCTTTTTTGATGAGTTTCATTGCTGCTTCCTCCCAGGGCTTATCGGTAATGCGTTTGTCTTCTTTATAAGTAGATACTTCTCCAGCCGGAAAAATACCTAAGGGGTGATCGTCCTGAAGATGTTTTAGTGCATTTTTGAAGCCGCTCACACTCGATTTGATTTCCTTTTTGTTTTCAAAAGGGTTTACCGGCATCACATAAGGCTTAAGTGGCTCAATGCGGTGCAGTAAAAAATTGGCTATGATTTTGTAATCTAGGCGTTGTTCCAAAAGGATTTTAAGTAATAAAATACCGTCAATTCCTCCCAGTGGGTGGTTTGAAATGGTTATAAACGCTCCGTTTTTAGGTATTCGCCGCAGGTCTTCTTCCGGGATTTCAAACTTCACTTCAAATTCGTCAAGCAGGGCGTTGATAAAATAAAGTCCTTCCAAATGTTTGTGTTTGTCATAAATGCGGTTACAAGCAGAAATTCGTAATGTTTTCATTAACGTCCAGCCAATGAAAGTGCCTAAAAACCCAAGTTTATGGGCATTGATGGCTCGTGCAATTTCTTTTGGGGTTACTAGTGGCATTATGGAGAAGTTGTTTGCGGTAAATATAGTGAAATAGTATGTATCTATAGCTACCTCACCACCAACTGCATAGTATCTCTGCTTTGTTGTTTTAAGAGGACTTCATATCCCCTTTCCAGTTTATCTACTTCATTTTGTTTAAAGTGACGAATGGTGTATAGCGTAACATTTTCGTTGTACAACACTTTAAAATTGGAACGCAATCGGGATAAGAGTTCATCGAGTTTGTTGTATTTGTTGTCAACCACAACGGTAAAACTAATAGCAGAATTTTGAATCATATTGACTTTCATCTTGTATTTGTGAAGTAGTTTAAAGACCTCACCAATGTGGTCCTCTACCATAAATGAAAAATCCCGTGAGGAAAGTGAAATCAAAACTTGTTCTTTTTTAACGATATAACAAGAAACTGCCGGGATTAAATCCTTCCCTTTAGCTACTGAAGTTCCTGTTTGAGTAGGATTTAAAAAGGATTTTACAAACAAGGGTATTTCTTTTCGCTGCAGCGGCTGAAGTGTTTTAGGGTGAATCACTGATGCTCCATAGAACGCCATTTCAATTGCTTCACGATAAGAAATTTGTTCTAAAAGGGTGGTGTTTTTAAACGTGCGGGGGTCTGCATTGAGTACCCCGGGAACGTCTTTCCAAATAGTAACACTTTCGGCTCCCAGGCAGTAGGCAAAAATAGCGGCGGTGTAATCGCTTCCCTCCCTGCCTAAGGTAGTTGTAAAATTATTTTCATTGGAACCTAAAAACCCTTGGGTAAGAGTGAGGATTTTAGGTTTTACTTTTTCTTTGATTTTGGACTGTGTCAATTCCCAGTCAACGCCCGCATCACGGTAATTATTGTCTGTTTTAATACACTCACGGCTGTCAATCCAGGTGTTATTGATGTGTTGGTCTTTTAAAAAACTACTCACAATTTTAGTGGAAACCAATTCTCCATAACAGACCACTTGGTCATAAACATAAGCGTGGTTTGTTGATTTATTGTGTGCTAAAAAATGTTTTAATTCCTCAAAAAGGAAATGAACTTCTTTGTAAACGACATGGTTTTTTTCCGGAAATAACTCCTGAAGTATTTTGTAATGATAATCGATTACTTCGGCTAAAGCAGCGTCCATTTGCAGTGACTTTTGCAAGTAAGCAGACACTACTTTCTCCAGTGCATTTGTCATTTTTCCCATTGCAGAAATCACCACCACCAGATTATCAAATCCAGTAGTGATCAAAACTGTTTTTACGTTTTTAATACTTGTGGCGTCTTTAACAGATGCCCCTCCAAACTTAAATATACGCATTAATTAAAGTCTAAAAAGTTAGTCAACCCCTTTTCGTCCATATGCACTGTGCGCCAGTCCTTTAGAACCTTAGCTCCGCTGCGCTCATAAAACTTAATTGCTCCCTCATTCCAGTCAAGAACCACCCATTCTACACGCTTTACGCCTTGTGATTTGGCATATTTCAGTACTTTCTGATAGAGAGCACTTCCAAGGCCTGAACCTCTCATTTTTTCTTTTACAATCAAATCTTCCAGGTGAACAGTACGTCCTTTCCAGGTTGAAAACCGAAAATAAACGAGTGCCATGCCTACGATTTCAGAATCAATTTCGGCTACAAAACACTTGAAGAGGGGGTTTTCGCTAAAGCCTTCCTTTTCAAGCTCTTCCACTGTCACAACCACCGCATCGGGTTCACGCTCAAAGGTTGCAAGTTCTTGAATGAGTTCTAACACCTGAGGCATATCGCCTTTTTTACTTTCTCTAATATTCCCGAGAAAGCGGGAATCTCGTTCTTTAGTGTCCATATTTTAACTTCTAAAAAAATCCAATAAAACTAATTTTAATGTGATTTGACCTTATTATTCAACATTCACAAAAATACCGATATTTCCTCTGTATCAAACTATAAATTGGAGAATAAACATTAAATTTAAGGTCTCAAGCCCGGAAAATCAAAGAACTTTTTACAATTTGTAGATTTAATTTGGATTGGAAAAATTTAATGTACTTTTGTATGAAAACCACATCTTTTTCAAAAAATGGCTGATCACAACAAAACTTTAGGCGAATTTATCATAGAAAACCAAAAGGATTTTGCTTATTCATCAGGTGAACTTTCCCGATTGATTAACTCAATAAGATTAGCTGCTAAAGTAGTAAACCACGAGGTAAACAAAGCAGGTTTGGTGGATATTTTAGGGGCCTTTGGAGACAAAAACATTCAAGGGGAAGATCAGCAAAAACTGGATGTGTTTGCTAACGAAGCCTTTATTAAAACACTGACCAATCGCGAAATCGTTTGCGGAATTGCTTCTGAAGAAAACGATGGGTTTATCACCATTTCTGGTCGTGAAAAGAATAATCAGAACAAATATGTGGTGCTTATTGACCCCCTTGACGGTTCATCAAACATCGATGTAAATGTTTCTGTTGGAACCATTTTTTCGATTTACAGAAGGGTCACCCCTGCCGGAACACCGGTAACTTTGGAAGATTTTCTTCAACCCGGTATCAATCAAGTGGCAGCAGGTTATATTATCTATGGAACCTCCACAATGATTGTTTATACCACAGGCCACGGGGTTAACGGATTTACTTTGAATCCCGCAATTGGAACCTATTATTTGTCACATCCCAATATGAGAATTCCACAGGATGGTAGAATTTATTCTGTTAACGAGGGATATTATATTCACTTCCCGCAAGGCGTCAAGGATTACATTAAATACTGCCAGATGGAAGAAGATGACAGGCCCTATACTTCCAGATATATTGGTTCATTAGTTTCTGATATCCACCGAAATTTATTAAAAGGCGGCATATATTTCTATCCCAAAAGCTCCAAAGCATCAAACGGCAAATTGCGTTTGCTTTATGAGTGCAACCCTATGGCGTTTATAGTTGAACAGGCAGGTGGAAAAGCGAGCGACGGTTTTAACCGAATTATGGAAATTCAACCCACTGAGTTACACCAGCGTGTCCCATTTTTCTGTGGAAGTAAAAATATGGTTAATAAAGCTGAAGAGTTTATGGCAAATGCCAAATAAAAAGCCAAAAAATCAATTTCAGGACTTTGTTATTATTTTTTTACTTCTTGTTTAACAAGTACTCGTAATCATAAAAGTCAAGCCCGCCTTTAAAAATTTCAATTGACCGCTTGATTATACGTTCAGCCTCTTGCTCTTTAAAGCCTAGTGCAATCGCATAACGGCTCAAAAACGTAGCCTCATCTTGATCGATTTCGCCATCGGCAAAAATCATTCTGAAAATGTCATGTAACTGTTTCAGTCTTATTTCTTGAGAATGAGTTGGATATATAGGGTATTTCTTTGGGTTTTTAATAATTTCATTATACTCTAGCTCGTTGATGTCGAGTCTTCTTGCAAAACGTAATAACAGAAACTCTTCTTCTGTTTTGATGGGTCCATCAACTCTGGCAACATTGACAAGGGCTGAAAAGTGGCCTAACTTTCGCTTGTGGCTTCCGCCGCTAAATAAATCTTCTAATGACATGAGGTAAGTTATTTTGTACAAAGATAGATTATCAAAAAGATTTTATGAAAATTAAAATTGCCTTTTTTAAGAAGTTGACTACCTTTATGTTTACGTTTCTTAATAAGATGAAAAAAACACTTCAAATCTCAAATGGAATTGCTTTTGTTTCCATGATTTTTATTAATTATTTGTCAAACACCGGTTTGATAAATGGCAATACAAATGCATCTGTTTCCAGAGAAGTACAAAACTTATTTACCCCGGCAGGATATGCTTTTTCAATTTGGGGACTTATTTATTTATTGATTTTGGGCTTTGTGATTTACCAAGGCTTGGGTTTATTTAAAAAAAGTTTAGACAATGACACTGCTTCAAAAGTGGGCATTTGGTTTGTGGTTTCTTGTTTGGCTAATTCATTATGGCTTTTTGCCTGGTTGCACGAGCAACTATTGATTTCAGTTTTAATTATGATGCTGCTTTTAACTTCTCTTTTAAAAATTCATTTAAAAACACACTTATTAAAAGACAAAGTTTCTATTAATCACACTCTTTGTATAAGGCTACCTTTTTCTGTTTACATGGGTTGGATTTCAGTAGCCTTAATTGCAAATATTGCCGGGTTTTTAACCCAAATTGATTGGAATGGTTTTGGGTTAAGTGCTGTTTTTTGGACTTTAGCTATGATCTTTATAGCGGGTGTTTTAAAGCTCTTTGTAACTTGGAAACGAAATATTCCAGAATTTGCATTTGTGGGTGCTTGGGCTTTAGCAGCCATAGCTATTGCAAACAGGGAAGTAGAGCAAACTATTTTTAGTACAGCAACAATGGTGGCTATAGTTTTGATTTTAAGCAATGTTTTACGCGCTATCAAAAAAGGGAACGTGTTGTCTTTGCTTCAGAAAAAATAGCCCTATACTATTTGTTTGATTTCTATTTTTTAATAAACTTTAATCGAGCCGATTGACCATTTATATTGAGATGTATGAAATACAATCCGGTGTTGAGGCTTGACACATCAATGGTGTTGTTCTCAAGCGTATTCATTAAAACAGTTCTTCCCATCACATCATAAACAGCCACAGAAGCTCCTTTTAGGTTTTCGATGTAGTTTATGGTTATGAAGTTTGCGGCCGGGTTTGGCGACAATGAAATAGTAGTAAGTTTGTCGTCTCTTACACTAAGTGTTTGCCCTTCTATAACGAGGTGAGCAGTGTTTATATCGGGGTTTGTGATTACATCTACAATGCCTGATGGCCATTTAATAACAAGCTCATCTATTTCGGTATCGCTCCCAATACCAAAGTGCGTGTTTAAAGTGCTCATATATCTGAACCCTTCGCCGCTTCTTACGTCTCTTATTTGTGTGCCAAGGGCGCTTGTGATTTCAACTCTGGCACCAATACCATTTCTGTTACTTTCTACGCCTTGAGTATTTATTACAATCCAGTTATTGTCATTGCCGTCATTGAAATGAATATTACCTGATCTGAAGGCGTCAAGGAAGCCATCATTGTTTAAATCGGCAATGGAAGCTGATGAAAAAGGAGCAGCAACCGGTGTAAAAGTCATGTCCCCGTTATTCAAAAAAATCGTGTTTGAATTCCCCATGATGTCCAAAAAGCCATCGTTATTAAAATCATACGTGGCGTGTTCAGTACTTGTCCCTCCAAAAATATCAAAGCCTGAACCTTCGGTGATATCTGTAAAGGTGCCGTCACCATTGTTTCTCATTAATGCATGACCTCCGTCTGAAAATGAACTTACTCCAACCATCAAATCCATAAATCCATCATTATCAAAATCACCCGCAGCAGCAGACCAGGTTTGATGTGGGTTGTCTAGCCCGGCTTCAACGGCAACATCAGTAAATGTTCCGTCACCATTATTTCTAAACAATTGATTGGTTCTTCTGTCAACACCTCCACCACATTTTGCCATAAACATATCTTGAAGACCGTCGTTATTATAATCAAACCATACAGAGCCATAGTGCCCTCCTGAAGGGAAGTCACCAATGCCTCCTTGATTAAATTCTAAATTACCATTACCATCGTTAATATAATAAACATTTGGCGCAACATCATGACAAACAAACGCGTCTAGATGACCATCATTATTTAAGTCAACAAAATTTGTTCTTTGTGAAAAAACAAATTGGGGAAATGTAACCTCGTCATATTGGGTGCCATCTTCATTAGCAATCATAAAAGTGACCCCAGACCCGCCGCCATAAAGTAAATCGTTAAACCCATTTCCGGTTAAGTCGCCAGCTGCGAGACTCCAAGAGGGCAAATTTCCTGCAGGAGTAGTCGTAAAGTTTTGTTCCGTAAAAGTGCCGTCTGGATTTTGATAAAAAATTTGAATGTTTGTACTGTTTACTGATACAATATCGTCCAGATAATCTCCGTTCATATCAACTGCACAAATATTGTACTGTCCTGAAGTAGCAAACGCTTGAGTTGTGAAACTTATTTGAGAGAGACTGCCTGTTGTAACAAGTAATGCTAATAGATATATTGAATTTTTCATCTGAATTTGTTTTAGTATTTTACTTTTTAATAAACTTTAATCGAGCCATTTGACCGTTTAAATTAAGATTCAAAAAGTACAGCCCGGTATTGAGAGTTGATACATCAAGTGTATTATTCTCCAATATTTTACTTAAAACAGTTCTTCCCATCACGTCATAGATAGCAACAGCAGTTCCTTTTAAGTTTTCATTATAGTTGATTGTTATTAAGTTTGTCGCCGGGTTAGGGAATAATGAAATATTTGCTAGCCTATTTTCATCAATACCAAGTGTTTGGCCTTCTATAATGAGGTGAGCAGTGTTTATATCGGGATTTGTGATGACATCTACAATGCCTGAGGGCCATTTAATAACAAGCTCATCTATTTCTGTATCGCTCCCTATACCAAAGTGAGTGTTCAATGTACTCATATATCTAAATCCTTCGCCGCTTCTTACGTCTCTTATTTGTGTGCCCAGTGCACTTGTGATTTCAACTCGCGCCCCAATACCATTTCTGTTACTTTCTACGCCCTGAGTATTGATTACAATCCAGTTATTATCATTGCCGTCATTGTAGTGAATGTTTCCTCCTCTAAAAGCATCTAGGAAGCCATCGTTGTTTAAATCGGCTATGGAAGCTCCTGAAAATGGCACTATAAAGGGCGTAAACGTCATATCTCCATTATTGAGGTAAATAGTGTTTGAATTCCCCATAATGTCAAGATAACCATCATTATTAAAATCATAAGTGCTGTGTTCTATGCTAGTTCCTCCAAAAAGATCAAAGCCAGAGCCGGCAGTAATATCTGTGAAGGTACCGTCGCCATTATTTCTCATCAATTTGTGACTTCCGTCTGAAAATGAACTGGCGCCAACCAAAACATCCATAAAACCGTCATTGTCAAAATCGCCCCAGGCTGATGACCAGGTTTGGATGGGGTCTCTCAATCCAGATTCAACGCTCACATCTGTAAAGGTTCCATCTCCGTTATTTCTATGAAGTTCATTGAACTTTGCTGTGGCACCTTGACCGCCGCCGCTACACTTAGCGATGAATAAATCCAGATTGCCGTCATTATTATAGTCTATCCAGATAGACCCATAATGGCCCCCAACAGGAACATCTCCCAGCCCCCCTTGATTGTATTCTAAATTACCATCCCCGTCGTTAATATAATAGACATTAGGTGCAATATCGTGACAGGCAAAGGCGTCAAGATTTCCGTCATTGTCAATATCAACAAAGTTTGTGCGTTGTACAAACACAAATTGAGGAAAAGAAACTTCTGTAAAACCAGCGCCATTATTATCTGCATACATAAAAGTAACTCCACTGCTGCTTCCGAACATCAAATCGTTGAAGCCGTTACCGGTTATATCGCCGGCGGCAAGACTCCAAGAAGGCAAATTGTTTGCCGGAGTGGTTGTAAAGTTTTGTTCTGTAAAAGTACCATCTATGTTTTGGTAGAAGATCTGGATGTTTGTACTGCTAACTGAGACAATGTCGTCCAGATAGTCCCCATTCATATCTACAGCGCAAATATTGTATTGCCCGGATGTGGGAATGATTTCTGTGGTAAAACTAATTTGTGCATAAAAGCCTTGGATACTTAAGCCAAGGGCAAAGACTGCTAATGTAATTTTTTTCATTTTAATTTCGTATTAAAATTTAGTAATTATTCGCAATTGCCTTCTAGTGAATTTATCCATTCAACTAATAGGGAAACTGCTTCTTCGTGAATTAAATTTCTGCCAATAAGTGGCATTTTTATAGCATCTTCTGTCGTATTCATTCTAAAATAAATTACAGAGTTTTCAATGTCTCCGGGAGCAATCAAATGAGAGGGGTCTTCCTCTATCCAGATACTAATATCCCCTTCAGGTTCTACACAAATTCCTAAATTTTCTGGGTTTGAAGACTCGTTAAAAGCGAGTCTTATGGGCCTGTAATCACAATGCCCGCCTGGTGAGTGACAATGGGCGCAGTTTGAATCAAAATAAGAGCGCATTCTCAATTCTAAGGGTTGAGAGGGGTCGTCCCATTTTACAGTTGTGTTAATATTTCCGGGGTAATTACTGTGCAGATATCCCATTTCTTCCCATTTGGCAAGTTGGTTTTTATTGCCCTCCGGAAAGTTAAAAATTGAATTGATGTTTTGCGGTTTGGGTCCAATGGGTATGGCGTCGTTGATTGTTTTGTGGCAGGTCAAGCATTCTGCCTGAGAGGGGATTCTATAATTTACAGATTTTGTTTCGCCATTTTGAAGCCATTCTATGGGTACATTTCTTCCTTGCATATCATAAACGGCTTCTGTTTGCTCTTCATTCCAGATGTATTCTGCAAAAATCCATTCAGTGGGCATTTTTATAAGCAATCTCGTTTCTAAAATTTTGGTTTGGTTCTCTGGCAACACATTGTCATAATAGAAGTTTTTTATCATAATCGTTCCAACCGGAAAATCAAAAATGGCTCCATCGCTCACATAACTAGACGAAGTACCTGTGGGCATCCATATAAACCGTTTCTTAATTGCATAATCTGTAAACAAAGGCGTGATTAACTCATAAGGGAGCACTCCATATACTGGGTTTAAATTAGCCATGTTTCCTTCATAAAAATTGTATTCTGAGAGCGTGGCATACGGAAAATTATCTAAGTCAAAGTTTACCGGAGAGGCTTCCAAAACATTGACGGTTACTGTCTCTGTAGCACAATTTTCTGTGTTATCACAAATTGTATATTGAAAAGTATCCTCCCCCACATAAGTAATGCTTGGAGTGTATAGAACGATATCATCGCTTGGATTGTTTGGAGTGTTGTTTGGGTCTAAGACTGTGGCGGTGCCTTGAGATGGCACAGTTACAATAAGAGTTCCTGATGCTGGAACATTTTCATCATTAGCTAGAACGTTTATTTCTACCGTCAAATTTCTAAAAACTTCAACTGCGTCACTCTCTGTAATAATATTTAATGGCACATAATTGTCATCGTCTGATGAGCAAGAATAGAAAAAGGCTGCTAAAAAAATTATTGAAATGGGGAATTTTGTTTTAAGCATAACTGAAATTTTTTAATTTACTGTAAATCAAGGGTACAATATAGTTGATTTTTGTGAATTTTTTTACACAGTATTAAATTGTTTTTACTCAAATGTGAGTTCTGCTAATTCCTTTCCAACCATTGAGCCAATTGCCACTCCCATACCCCCAAGCCTTATACCACAATAAGCATTATCTGAAAGCTGTTTAATGATGGGCTTTTTCTGGGTTCCCACCCCCATAATACCGCTCCATCTTTGGTCAATCTCAAAGGGTTGATTAGGAAATATTACCTCCTTCAACAATTGATCGAGATGTGTTTGGATTTTTTCTGTTAGGCCTAGTTTTGTTGTTTCTTCTTGATTAAAATCAAGATTTCTTCCTCCTCCCAAAAGGATTCTCCCATCAATATTTCTAAAATAATTATATCCTTTATCAAGATGAAAGTTTCCTTTTAAATGTAAATTTTTTATTGGTTTTGTAATAAGAACCTGCGCTCTTGCCGGCTGAATATTCTCATCTAAAATTTCATTTGCAAAACCATTTGTTGCAATTAAAAGTTTATTAGTTTCAAACTGAAAATTGTCGTTGATTTCAATCGATACAGTGCTTTTGTTGTCACTGAATTTTGAAACCTCAATGCCATTAAGAATTAAAATGTCTTTTGAAATTGCCTTTTTTACAAGAGCGATCATCATTTTTCCGGTATCAATTTGACCTTCAAATGGGGTAAAAAATACATTTTCGATAATATTTTTAAAACCAAACTGATTTTTAGACTCTATAAATGCTTCCGCTTTGAATAATGGTTTTAGTAATCTATTGACGGTTTCTTTTTTTGTTAAGCAGCTTTCAAAAAGTGGACTATCATTTATTCTAAACAATTCATTTCCTCCCCATTCTTGATAATCAATTGTGGCATCTCCTAAGTTTTTTCGGAGAAAATCCAATCCATCCAACCTCATTTTAACAAGCTTAAAAACTTCCTCTTCAGAGTGGTGTTTTAAGTCCTCCGCAATTTCTGACAGACTTCCAAAGCAAGCAAAACCGGCATTTTTTGTGCTTGCCCCGCTTGGTAAAGGGCCTCTTTCCAAAACAAGAATTTTACTTTTTGGATATTTTTTTCTAAGACTGAGCGCGCAATTTAAACCCACAATTCCACTTCCCACAACTGTAAAGTCGAGGGATTGAAACCAAGATTTATTTTCCCAATAGCTTAAGTGCATCTGTAAAAAAAAGCTCCATTAAGGAGCTTTGTTTGATTATTCTTCTTCGGGTTCTTCCATTTTGAAAGATTCCATGAATTTTGTTGTATAGTTTCCTGCTAAATAATCAGGATGATCCATCAATTGTCTGTGAAACGGGATAGTGGTTTTAACTCCTTCAATCACAAACTCGTCCAGTGCTCTTTTCATTTTATTAATTGCTTCCTCACGTGTTTGAGCAGTTGTGATGAGTTTTGCAATCATCGAGTCATAGTTTGGCGGGATGCTATACCCGGCATACACATGAGTATCTAATCTTACCCCGTGACCGCCAGGAGCATGAAGCACAGTGATTTTTCCCGGTGAGGGTCTAAAATCGTTGTAAGGGTCTTCCGCATTAATACGACATTCTATCGAATGTAAGTTTGGCGTATAGTTTTTACCTGAAATGGGCACTCCTGCTGCAACAAGTATTTGCTCTCTGATTAAATCAAAATCAATAACCTGTTCTGTGATGGGGTGCTCGACCTGGATGCGCGTATTCATTTCCATGAAATAGAAATTTCTGTGTTTATCAACCAAAAATTCTACTGTTCCGGCTCCTTCATATTTAATAAATTCTGCGGCTTTTACGGCTGCATCTCCCATGGCTTTTCTTAGCTTTGTTGTCATAAAGGGAGAGGGTGTTTCTTCTGTGAGCTTTTGGTGCCTTCTTTGAACAGAACAGTCTCTTTCTGAAAGGTGACAGGCTTTTCCGGTTGAATCTCCCACCACTTGTATTTCAATGTGTCTGGGTTCTTCAATGAGTTTTTCCATATACATACCGTCATTTCCAAAGGCGGCACCGGCTTCTTGTCTGGCAGAGTCCCAGGCTGTCTTCAGGTTTTCCTTTTTCCAAACGGCTCTCATACCTTTACCTCCTCCACCTGCAGTTGCTTTTAGCATCACAGGATAGCCCATTTTATCAGCCGTTTTTTCTGCATCTGCATAGTCTTTTAAAAGACCTTCTGAACCGGGAATACAAGGTACTCCTGCCGCAATCATGGTAGCTCTGGCAGATGCTTTATCTCCCATTTTATCTATCATTTCCGGAGAAGCACCAATGAATTTAATACCGTGATCTTTACAGATGGCTGAAAACTTAGCATTTTCTGATAAAAATCCGTAACCGGGATGAATGGCGTCAGCATTAGTAATTTCTGCTGCAGCAATTATATTTGACATTTTAAGGTAAGATAAATTACTGGGTGGCGGGCCGATACAAACTGCTTCGTCTGCAAACTTTACGTGTAGGCTTTCGGCATCTGCTGTAGAATATACCGCGACTGTTTTTATTCCCATTTCTTTACAGGTTCTTATAACCCGTAAAGCAATTTCGCCTCTGTTTGCGATAAGTACCTTTTTAAACATAGTTTTTTAAGTTAAAGTTTAAAACTTAAATAGTTTTTATATTCTAAAAATAGAAACTGATATTAACAGCTTGGTTTTATGACGGATCAATTAAAAATAAAGGCTGGTCAAACTCAACCGGGGAGGAGTCGTCAACGAGTACTTTTACAATTTTACCTGACACCTCGCTTTCAATTTCATTGAAAAGTTTCATCGCCTCAATAACACAAAGCGGGTCTCCTGCTTTGATTGTGCTTCCCACTTCAACAAAAGAGGGCTTGTCTGGCGAAGGTTTTCTGTAAAAAGTTCCAATAATGGGCGATTTAATCGTTACATATTTGTCCTCTTCATTTGCAATTGCATCAACTTTTTCTGGTGTTGATTGTGTGAGCTGCTGTTGTTGAGCAGGTTGCTGAGAATGTTGCTGCTGAACGGGGACTTGTTGAATATAAGTGGTTTCACCTTTTGATTCTTCTCCGCCTGTTTTTATGGTGATTTTTATATCTCCCATTTCAAGCTTAACTTCGCTAGCGCCGGATTTGGCAACGAATTTAATTAGGTTTTGAATTTCTTTGATATCCATAATATTGATTTTAGTTTTGGTTTTGTTTAACTGTTATATGCCCATTTAAGATATATTGATCCCCAGGTAAATCCTCCTCCAAAAGAAGCAAAAACCAGGTTATCTCCTTTTTTGAGTTGTTTTTCATAGTCACCCAACAGCAATGGGAGTGTCGCTGAGGTTGTATTTCCATATCGGTGAATATTCATCATGACTTTACTTTCATCAAGCTTCATCCTTCTTGCTGTAGCATCAACGATTCTCTTGTTAGCTTGATGTGGCACCAGCCAGTTTACGGCTTCATTTGTCAGATTATTTCTAAGCATTATTTTTTCACTCACATCTGCCATATTGGAAACGGCAAATTTAAAAACAGTCTGACCATCTTGAAACACATAATGTTGTTTGTTTGCAACTGTTTCTGCTGAAGCAGGAAGTATAGAACCACCGGCATCAATTTTTAATGATTGTCTTCCAATGCCGTCTGTTCTTAAATATTCATCTTGAAGGCCCAGGCCTTCCTCATTAGGTTCAAATAAAACGGCTCCTCCTCCATCTCCAAAAATAATGCAGGTGGTGCGGTCTTCATAGTCTATAATTGAAGACATTTTATCTGCTCCTATGAGCAATACTTTTTTATACCTTCCTGCTTCAATATATCTAGCTGCAGTTGACATACCAAAAAGAAAACTTGAACAGGCTGCTATTAAATCATACGAAAAAGCGTTCACTGCGCCTATTTCGGTGGCAACATAGGCTGAAGTGATAGCAACAGGCATATCTGGTGTGGCGGTTGCCATAATGACCAAGTCAATTTCTTTGGGGTCGAGATTTTTCTTTTGAAGTAAATCTTTTGCGGCTTGAATTGCCAGATAAGAGGTGCCTTTGCCTTTATCTTTTAAGATTCTTCTCTCTTTAATTCCTGTTCTAGAGGTTATCCATTCATCATTTGTATCAACCATGCTTTCAAGCATTTTGTTGGTTAATACAAAATCTGGAACATAAGCTCCTACAGCTGTAATGGCTGCTGTGATTTTGTTCATACTACAAAGTTAAATTCGCTAAAAATTGACCAAAACACGTATAATTTGATGAAAATACGAAAATAATGTCAAAAAACGTTGCAAATTAAGCTGTTTTTGAGATATAGAAAAGATAAAAACAAAAAAACTCTCACATCGAGTGAGAGTTTAAGAATATTTTCTTGAAAAAGGAGCTGTTTAAGATTCTACTTCTTCAACCGAGTCAATAACAATCTGACCTCTATAATAAAGTTTTCCTTCATGCCAGTGTGCTCTGTGGTAAAGGTGTGCTTCACCTGTAGTTGGATCAGTTCCTATTTGAGGAGCGGTTGCTTTGTAGTGTGTTCTCCTTTTGTCTCTTCTGGTCTTTGATATTTTTCTCTTTGGATGTGCCATTGCAATATTTATTTATCCGTTAATAGTTTTTTTAGTTCGTCCCACCTGGGATCTATTTCATTTTTTGAAGATTGCTCTTCGGTTTCTTTAGGTGTTAATTCCTTAAGTTTATCAAGTATTTCTGAATCCAATGTGCCATCTTCAACCCCAGGGTGTACTCTTCTGGCCGGTAAAGACAAAATAACAAGTTCATAAACATATTGCTGAATATTAACTTCATAAGTGCCTTGTGGAACTACCAAAAGCGTATCGTCTTCATCGTTATATTCATCTCCAAAGTTTACTACAAGATGATGAACCCCTTCAACCACTTGGTCATAAGGTTCATTTGTTACATCGCAGTTCACATTAACAATACCGCTGACTGAAAATTGAAACTCAAGAGAATTTGATTTTTTAATAAGCAACGCTTTTGCTAAAACGGCAACATTATTAAATTCATTGTACTCAAAATGTGTAAAGAACGTATTATCAATTTTGTACAGAAAATGATGCTCACCTTGCTTCAATCCTACAAAAGGGATTGTAAACTCTTTCATATGCTTCATTACATCAATTATTTTTACCCAATGGCTTTCGTCAAAGGCGGGTGCAAAGATAAAAAATTATTTCAATGCATTGATATTTTATCAACCCTTTTTTGTGGATAACTTTTTGACTGATACTTTAAGTGGATTTTTCGTGATTTGTTGAAATTGCTTTCTGTTTCGATAAATTTGTATGGCTTTAAAGACCGCTTCATTAAACGAGGTATAATCTGCTGTGTTTTTGCCTGCAATATCATAAGCAGTTCCGTGATCAGGTGATGTTCTAACCTTACTGAGACCAGCGGTATAGTTCACCCCCGATCCAAAAGACAAGGTTTTAAAGGGTATCAAGCCCTGATCATGGTATGCGGCCAAAATCGCATCAAAGTTTTTATAATTGCCAGAGCCAAAAAAACTGTCTGCGGCAAAGGGGCCATAAACTATTTTACCTGAGTGGTTAATTTTCTCCAATGTTGGTCTAAGGACTTTGTCGTCTTCGTCACCTATAATTCCGTTATCACCGGTATGTGGGTTGATTCCCAAAACTGCAATTTTAGGAATTGTAATTCCAAAATCCTGTTTCAGTGTTTTGTATATTATATCAATTTTTTTCTCAATAAGCTGTTTTGTGATGTGTTTTGAAATGTCTTTAACAGGCACGTGGTCTGTCAACAAACCCACTTTTAAGGTATCTGTTACCATAAACATGAGGCTTTCGCCTTCAAGTTCCTGAGCAAGGTAGTCTGTATGCCCGGGAAATTTAAATGTTTCAGACTGTATATTGTGCTTATTTATGGGTGCTGTAACTAGTACATCTATGGAATTTGATTTTAACGCCTTTACAGCTGCTTGTAGTGATTTTATAGCATAATCGCCCATTGTATTATTTTCTACACCAAACTCAATATCTACGTTTTCTTTCCAAACATTCAGCACATTTACCTTTCCATGAACTAGTTGATTGATGTGATCAATCCCCTGAATATTTGTATTAATATCTAATGCCTTTTTAATAAAGGATAAAGATTTTACGGAAGCAAAAATTAAAGGCGTACAAAAATCAAGCATTCTTGGATCCTCAAAAGTTTTTAAAACAATTTCAGGCCCAATGCCGTTTAGGTCACCAATGGAAATTCCAACAATAATAGTTTCCTGCTTGCTCATTCTTTTTTAGAGTAGTTTTTAGGTAAGGTTTAGCAATTAGTTTAATTTTACAAGCGTTATTTAAAAATACAAATTTAACCAAATAAACCGAATATGTTTACAGGAATCATTGAAGATATGGGCGAGGTTATAAGCCTTGAAAAAGGAGGGAATAACTTAAACATTTCAATAAAAAGCAAGATAACCCCAGAGCTAAAAATCGACCAAAGTATTTCGCACAATGGTGTTTGTTTAACGGTAGTAGCTATTGATAATCTCGTTTATAAAGTAACCGCCATCAAAGAAACACTAGACAAATCAAATATTGGCAGCTTGCAGACAGGTGATTTTGTAAATCTGGAGAGGGCTATGAAACTGGGAGACAGGCTGGATGGTCATCTTGTTCAAGGGCATATAGATCAAACAGCTGTATGCATAGAAATTAAAGAATCCTCTGGAAGCTGGTATTACACCTTTCAGTACAATCCTGTGCTTGGGAATATTACAATAGAAAAAGGTTCTATCACTGTTAATGGTGTGAGCCTCACTGTTGTAAACTCAAAAAAAGATACATTTTCTGTCGCCATCATACCCTATACTTATGAAAATACCAACTTTAAACAAATAAATGTGGGGACTGTGGTGAATTTGGAGTTTGATCTTGTAGGAAAATACTTGAAAAAGCTGTCGGGATTATAGTTCTGCTTTTTTCTTTCTTAATAAAAAGTAAGCGCCTAATAAAACTCCAAACAGAATCAATATTAAAAGATGGCTGTCAATCGGAAGATTTATAGGTGGCGTTCTTTCAGGTGGGGGTGGCGGCGTCTGTTGCCCCAAAGCCACGACACACACAAAAAAGTGTATTAAAAGAAGTGATATTTTTTTAACGATTTGGGGTCGCATATTTGTATTGATTCAGCTAATATAAAAATGTTTTAAATAATACCAAGCTAAACGACAAACATAAACAATAATTGTTTACCAAGTGTTAAGCGACAATCAATTTTCCCAAAATCAATTTGTTAGTTTGTATTGAACTTTATCTGTGAGGAGCGTCAAATATAGATAAATAAAGCCAATCTCCAAAAGTTTATTAAAATAGTGGTCCCACATGGGCTCGAACCATGGACCCCCTGATTATGAGTCAGGTGCTCTAACCAGCTGAGCTATGGGACCTTTGCAATACTCTGTTTTAGAACTTCTTAATGGGATAATCCAAATAAATATAAAGGATAAATCCCACTTAAGCCCGCAAATTTATAATTAGTTTACGTATGTAGCAAACTTTTTTAAAAATTTGTGTTTTCCTGACACAACTCAATCAAAACGCCGTGTGATGATTTTGGATGTAAAAATGTCACTAGCTTATTATCTGCTCCCATCTTTGGGGTTTCATTGAGAACAATAAAGCCCTCCTTTTTTAATCGTTTGATCTCTGCTGCAATATCATATACGTAAAAAGCAATGTGATGGATTCCCTCACCTCTTTTTTCAATAAACTTTGCAATAGGGCTCTCGGGATTTGTTGCTTCTAATAATTCAATCTTACTTTCGCCCACTTTAAAAAATGATGTCCTAACACCCTCAGCCTCTACAACTTCTATTTTATAATGTTTTTCACCTAAAAGTGCCGCATAAACAGCATTGGCATTTTCAAGATTTTTCACTGCAATTCCTATGTGCTCAATCTTATTCATAATAAAAGTATCTTTTTGTCTTGTAAAAGTAAGATAATCTTTAAATATAGTACTTTTGTCACATGGAAAGTAACAGACAAAAAAAAATAGCCGGTGTTTTACAGAATGACCTTGCAGCGATTCTTCAAAAAGCTCTTAAAGATGCCGGTCACGCCGGAGTTTTAGTTTCAGTCTCAAAAGTTCAGGTCACCGTTGATTTATCAATAGCCAAAGTATATGTAAGTGTGTTTCCCTCAGAGCACGCTCAAAAAGTTGTTGAAGAGATCAATCTGGTCAAAAACAACATCAAACATCAAATGGCTCAACTCACCAAAAATCAACTAAGAAGAATGCCTAGTTTGCATTTTTACAATGATGATTCCCTCGATTATATCGAAAAAATAGATAAGGCCGTTAAAGGAACTGAAAACCCATTAACTAATTCCGATTTAATCGAAAAAAGAAAAAAATCCTAGGCAGTGAAATTTTCCCTATACATCGCCAAGCGTTATTTATTTTCAAAAAGCAGTAATAACGCAATTAATATTATTACCGCTATTGCCGGTGTTGGTGTGATTGTTGGGACAATGTCATTATTTATAGTGCTTTCAGGATTCTCCGGGCTTAAAGATTTTAGTTTACAGTTTAGCTCAGTTTTTGATTCCGATTTAAAGGTTTATCCTGAAACTGGAAAAACACTTAATCTCTCTATAGAACAGGAGGAATTACTCCAGCAAATTAATGAAATTGAGGCTTTTTCAAAAATTGTTGAGGAACGGGTTTTTCTAACTTTTAAAGGCAAAAACAGCATTTCACACATCAAGGGTGTTGATCAAAACTATCAGCGCGTAAATGCCATAGACAGTACTATTTTCCATGGAGGCTGGTTTGAAAGTGATAACACAGCGGTAATTGGTGCTCAAATTTCAAGAAATTTAAATCTTGGGGTTTATGACTATTCAGAATTATTGGAAATATATGTGCCCACTCCCGGAAGCGGACAAATTACAGACATTACTCAAGCATTTAATAAGGAGCATGTGGTTGTTTCCGGCATCTATCACGTCAATGAAGAACTCAACACAAAATATGTTTTTACGCCCATTGACCTTGCAAAATCATTGCTTTCTTATGAGGAGTATGATGTAAGTTCTATTGAATTTAAACTAGTTAACGGGGCTAAGGAAGACGGTGTTAAATCTAAAATCTCTAAAGTGTTAAATCAAAACATTGTATTTAAAAACAGGATGCAACAAAACGATGCGCTCTACAAAATGTTAAATACAGAAAACTTGGCTGTCTATCTTATTTTTACATTGGTTTTAATTATTGCGATTTTTAATGTTATTGCAAGCATTATCATGATTATTTTGGACAAGAAGCACAATATCAAAACGTTGAAAAACTTAGGTGCAACAATACAAGAAATAAGACGAATCTTCTATCTCCAGGGAGTCTTGATGACTGTTTTGGGCGGAATCATCGGGATTGTTCTTGGTGTTATTATTGTTTTAATGCAATTGCAATTTGACCTTGTCATGATCACGTCTACCCTTCCATATCCTGTAAAACTGGAATTATTTAATGTTTTTTTAGTGTTTTTTACAATACTTCTTTTAGGCATTATTGCCTCTCGTATTGCTTCAAGTAGAGTGCGCGAAGGTTTAATAGGTTAAGCAAATTGAAAGTCGTAAAATTGCTCTAAGGCTTCCTCAAAAACAGCAAAAACTGAAGCCGCATCATCGCTTGTTACCATTTTAGTACGGTAATCTTTGAAATTGGGAATTCCTTTAAAGTAGTTGGTATAATGTCTTCGGGTTTCAAAAACGCCTAATTTTTCTCCTTTCCAGTCTATTGCCATTTGAAGATGTCTTTTTGCGGCATCCACCCGCTCTTCCATGGTGGGTGGAGCTAGATGATGCCCGGTAGCAAAAAAATGTTTCACTTCTCTAAAAAACCAAGGATAACCAATGCTTGCTCTACCAATCATAGCCCCGTCAAGACCATAGCTATCACGCATTTCCATAGCGCGCTCTGGTGTATCCACATCGCCGTTGCCAAAAACAGGAATGTACATTCGGGGATTGTTTTTAACTTCGGCTATAGGTGCCCAATTTGAATCTCCTTTATACATTTGTGCCCGGGTTCTTCCATGAATAGAAATCGCCTTACATCCCACGTCCTGCAATCTTTCGGCAACCTCAACAATTTTTATGGAGTTTTCATCCCAACCAAGTCTGGTTTTAACCGTTATGGGAAGTTTGGTATGTTTGACCATGGCTTTGGTTAGAGAAACCATTAATTCAATATCCTTTAAAATTCCTGCTCCGGCTCCCTTTGAAACTACCTTTTTAACAGGACAGCCAAAATTGATGTCAATAATATCGGGGCCTGAAGCTTCAACAATTTCAACAGACTGTAGCATCGATTCTAAGTTTGCGCCAAATATCTGTATGCCCACAGGGCGTTCTTTTTCATAAATATCTAGTTTCATAACGCTTTTTGCTGCATCACGAATCAAGCCTTCGCTGGAAATAAATTCAGTAAACACCACATCAGCGCCTTGCTCTTTACAAAGTGCTCTAAAGGGTGGGTCACTCACGTCCTCCATGGGGGCAAGCAATAAGGGAAAATCTCCCACGTCAATGTTTCCAATTTTTGACATTCACTAAATTTGATGGCAAAGTTAGGTTTTTTTTGAGAAAATTAATGAGGGATATTTTGGCAAATTAATCAATGCGATTGCGTTCGTCATTTCTTATTTGCTTCGTGTTGTCTTTCAATCTGAAATTACCAAAATTATAAGTAAAGCCAACTTGTAAAAACCTTGATTCTGTTATAGCAAAATAACTGTTGCGTTGGTTAAGGAAATCTGTTTGAAGTTTTCTATTGAATGTGTCAAAGATATCATTCACAGTCAATGAAAGAGAAGCTCTATTGTCCCAAAATGTTTTTCGTAATCCCAAATTTACCATTGTAAATGGGTCCATTAAATACGTGCCGCTTGGAAGACCCGTGAGGTGGACTAGAATTAAATCACCGCTAAAGGTTTTGTCCTTAGTAATCGTAAATGAGTTTACGAGTTGGGATAGCATCCCGCTAGTGCTTACAGTTACAAACTCATTATTGCTTTCTATGGCAAAAAAAGAGTTTTCTTCATAGAACAAAGAGTTGTAGTGATAAAACGTCCACCAGTCCTTGATAAATCCAAAATATTTAAATTCAAACCCATAGCCATTTTTGTCCTCGATATTTGTGGAAACACTTCTTAAAAAGCGGTTTTCATTGTTTTGAAAACTTAAAACATCTACTGCACCTTGAGTGGTTCTGTAATAAAATTCAAAAGTGTATTTGTTTTCTGCAACATATTCTATACTGTAGCGATCAATATATGCGGGTTGCAAATTTGGGTCGCCGGTGGTAAAGTTATTTTCATTGATAAAATAACTAAATGGGTTTAGTAAGCTGTAATTTGGCCTTTGAATGCTTCGTTTGTATGCTAGTTTAATACTGTGGTTTTGGTTGGGTATGTAGTTTATAGTGGCGTTTGGGAACCAATCCAAATAGTCATTTTTTGTTTTTTGAGACAGCGCGATAGAGTTTCCCTCAGTTTCTGTATATTCCCCTCTTAACCCGGCACTTAGCCGCCATTTTTTCCAAATTTTTGAAATTTTTATATAGCCTGCAAACACATTCTCTTCATAATCAAAATTGTCAGAGAGTATGGGATTGAACTGTTCTGTTCCATTGATGAGGTCAAAAAATTCTATGCCACTTTCAGTGTTTATAGAAGACGCTTTGACTCCAATCTCAATCGGCATTTTAAATAGATTTGTTGTAAAATCTAGTTGACCCACATAAATACCGATATCCTGATTTGCGTCTGTCAAAAAGGAATTGTTTCTCAACAAGGTTTGGTTGGGTAAAAAATAATTTGTATTGACGTTTTGAAAACGGGAGTCATCAAAATTCGTGTAGTGCGCATTAAATTTCAATGAAGTCCCTTTTTCGTTAAATTTATGATTTAAACTAAAATCAAATGCCAGATTTTTTTTTTCTGAATCCAATCCACTTGTTGTGGTAAATAAAGAGTCTAATTGATTTTGGGGGCTGAAAATTTCAGCAACTTCTTTGTTTGAAAAAGTGGTGGTGGGGTTCAATGAAACAAGGGATGATACACTTAGAGTAGTTTTATCGCTCAATGAATAGTCAATTATTGAATTGATGGTATGTGTTTCAGAACGTGTAATTCTAACAAAATCTGTTTCCCAAAAAGAATTGATAGAATTATCGGGCTCAAAAAAAGTAACTTCGCCTAAATCGTTTTTATGCTCTTTGCGTTTTCTGAAATTATAGTTTACAAAAAAATCAATTTTTTCGTTTTTAAAATAATGACTGGTACCTGCACTGTATTTTGGAAAAATTGCTTGCTCATACCCGGCTGAAACACTTCCCTTATATCCCAGAGTTAGGGCTTTGCTTGTCACTATATTGATTATAATACCACTGTCTGCATCATATTGAGCTCCGGGGTTGGTAATAACCTCAATGCTTTTAACATAAGAACCCGCAAATCCATCCAACAAGCTTTGAACTTCGGCAGGAGACAAATTGACTTTTCGGTCATTGATATAAATAGTGGCGGGCTGGTTTTGAACAGTGATGTTGTTTTGCTGCACAATTACACTAGGCGTTCGCTTCAAAATATCCATTGAGCTTCCGTTTGATAGCGACGTGTTTTCGACATTAAAAATAAGCCGGTCAATCTCTCTTTGAATGGTTGGTTTTTGTGCTTCAATGGTGACTTGTCCCAATCCTTCCGGAGCTTCAAGAAGTCTTAAGATTCCTAAATCCAAATCTGATGTAACTTCTATGGGTTTAAAAAAATCATCGAAACCAATAATACTGGCTTTAAGAATATAAGCTCCCTGCGGTGTGTTTTGAATTTGAAATTGCCCCTGAATTCCTGTTGCAGTTCCGGCAATAAATGCGGAGTCACTAGCCTTTAAAAGTAAAACTGTGACAAAAGAAAGCGAATTTTCATCAACATCTACAATCTTGCCTGAAACAGTAAATTGTTGTGCTTGAAGCGATGTTGCCAAAAAAAATAATAATATAAAAACCTTATCCATCAATAGTTTATAGTGAAAGTAAATACTCAAGGCTTTTAGTTTTGGGGAAACGAAAGCGGCAACTTTTATATCCTACAAATTTGTTAAAAAAAAGCCAATAATCCACGATAAATTGCGTTTTTTTTTGTTAAAGTGTAATTACGCCGTTTATGTGTGTTTTTTGTAATAGATGATGGTTAAATAAATTATATTTGCAAATTCAAAAGATTGAGAGGCAAACCTGTATGAAAAACATTAGAAATTTTTGCATTATTGCACATATTGATCATGGTAAGAGTACCCTGGCAGACAGGCTTTTAGACGCTACAGGTTCTGTTACTACTCGGGAAAAGCAAGAGCAATTATTGGACAATATGGATTTGGAACGTGAACGAGGCATCACCATAAAAAGTCATGCTGTCCAAATGGAATATACTTACAAGGGTGAACATTATGTTTTAAACCTTATTGACACTCCCGGTCATGTTGACTTTTCTTATGAGGTTTCAAGATCTATTGCCGCTTGTGAAGGAGCGCTTCTTATTGTTGATGCCGCTCAAAGCATACAGGCGCAAACCATTTCAAATTTGTATCTGGCACTTGAAAATGACCTTGAAATCATACCTGTTTTAAACAAAGTAGATTTGCCAAGTGCCAATCCCGAAGAAGTAACAGACGATATTGTGGAACTTTTGGGCTGTGCCCACGAAGATGTGATTCCCGCAAGTGCAAAAACAGGCATTGGTATCGATGAAATTCTTGCTGCCATCATTGAGCGCATACCGGCTCCAAAAGGAAATGTTGACGAGCCATTACAGGCATTGATTTTTGACTCTGTTTACAATCCTTTTCGCGGCGTGGAAACCATTTTTAGAGTGATCAACGGAAGCATCAAAAAAGGACAGAAAATTAAGTTTCTCGCTACCGGAAATACTTATAATGCCGACGAAGTGGGGACTTTAAAACTAAAACAACAGCCCAAACAAGAAATAAAAGCTGGTGATGTGGGCTACCTCATTACCGGCATCAAAGATGCTCGCGAAGTCAAAGTGGGTGATACCATAACAGATGCCCTCAATCCTTCAAAAAATCCGGTTTCTGGCTTTGAAGATGTGAAACCCATGGTTTTTGCAGGGATTTATCCCGTTGATACCGAAGATTATGAAGAGCTACGTTCCTCCATGGAAAAACTGCAACTCAACGATGCCTCACTGGTTTTTATTCCTGAAAGCTCAGCGGCTTTAGGTTTTGGTTTTCGTTGTGGATTCCTGGGGATGTTGCACCTTGAGATTATTCAGGAACGTTTGGAGCGTGAATTTGACATGACGGTCATCACAACTGTTCCAAACGTGTCCTATCATGCATTCAGCACAAAAAGACCAGATGACATCATTGTTGTAAACAACCCTTCAGACCTGCCTGACCCATCGAGCTTGGACAGGGTTGAAGAGCCCTATATCAAGGCAACTGTCATCACCAAATCTGATTTTGTGGGCAACGTGATGTCGCTTTGTATCGAAAAAAGAGGAATGATAACCAATCAAACCTACTTAACCCCAGAGCGTGTCGAACTCACATTTGACATGCCGCTGGCAGAAATTGTATTTGATTTTTATGACCGCTTAAAAACTGTTTCAAAAGGTTATGCTTCTTTTGATTATTCTCCCATTGGGTTGCGGGCCTCAAAACTGGTGCGTGTTGATATTCTTTTAAATGCGCAAACGGTTGATGCTTTGTCATCATTAATACACGTTGATAATGCGCACAACATTGGTAAAAAAATGTGTGAAAAATTGAAAGAACTCATCCCAAGACAACAGTTTGACATACCCATTCAAGCGGCGATTGGTTCTAAAATTATTGCCCGGGAAACTATTAAAGCACTCAGAAAAGACGTAACCGCAAAATGTTATGGTGGGGATATTTCGCGTAAGCGAAAATTACTTGAAAAACAGAAAAAAGGTAAAAAACGTATGCGACAAGTGGGGAATGTTGAGATACCTCAACAGGCGTTTATGGCAGTATTGAAATTGAATGATTAATTGCAGCTCACCCCTTCGCTGACCAGTCCATCCAGATAGATGGAATATCCCATTCCTGTATCCTGCCCGTTAACTGAAGCGTTCCCATTGCTTTCTTTGCATAGTTCAAAGGGAGTTGTTATATTAGAGCTACACGTCCTGCAATCTGCTGTATCATCGTCTTTACAAGAGGTGAAAATAAAAAATGAAATCCCAGCAACGGCCATTATTTTTTTCATAAGTGAGCGGTTTATAGCTTCAAATATAGAGAACGTTTTTTTAAACCCCTTTCGTGTGTCCCTTAGATTGTTAAAAATCACACAAATCCTAATAATAGATTCCAAGAAGTGATTGGCTTTTCTTAATTTGCAGACTTTAAAATCTCGTCATGAAAATTTATCCCATTGAAGCCGGTAATTTTAAACTCGATGGCGGTGCCATGTTTGGTGTTGTTCCTAAATCTCTTTGGAATAGAACCAATCCTGCAGACAACAACAATATGATTGATATTGCCGCGCGTTGCTTGTTAATTGAAGACGGCAACAAACTCATTCTTATTGACAACGGAATGGGCGACAAGCAAAGCGATAAATTTTTTGGCTATTACTACCTCTGGGGCGAACACACTTTGGATAACTCGCTTAAAAATGCCGGTTTTCACCGAGATGATATTACTGATGTATTTCTCACCCACCTTCATTTTGACCATTGTGGCGGTAGCATACAATGGAACAAAGACCGAACCGGCTATGAGCCGGCGTTCAAAAACGCCACATTCTGGACCAATGAGAATCACTGGAAATGGGCAACAATGCCAAATGCGCGTGAAAAGGCTTCATTCTTAAAAGAGAACCTGCTTCCCATGCAGGAAAGCGGGCAACTTAATTTTATTCAAAGAGAAGGCACACCTTTTCAATCAACTTGTGAGCTTAATTTTGGAATCTTTTTTGCAGATGGTCATACCGAAAAGCAAATGATCCCCATGATAAAATTCAAAGATAAAACCCTTTGTTTTATGGCCGATTTGTTGCCCACCGCCGGACATGTCCCCTTGGCGTTTGTAATGGGTTATGACACCAGGCCTCTATTAACTCTGGATGAAAAAGCACACTTTTTAAATCGCGCAGCCGATGAAAACTTTTACCTGTTCCTTGAACACGATGCCCGCCAAGAAATTATTACCGTTCAACACACCGAAAATGGTGTGCGGCTGAAAGAAAAATTTACGTTTAACGAACTTTTTAACTCTTAATTATGCAAATCATTAAATCAATTGCCTTTGCTATTTTGGCTCTCACTTTAGCTGCTTGTGGAGGCTCTGTTGCCCTTGTTTCTACCCCTATTGAAAATATTGACAGCGTGCCCCTCAAGGCACAAGAGTTATCAAAAGAAGAGCTTAAAAACTGGTGGCATTTAGACCTTGTTAAAGATACTGTACCCGGAATGAGTGTTCAAAGAACCTATGACGAAATCATCAAAAACCGAAAAGGACAAACCGTCATCGTGGGTGTAATTGACAGCGGTATTGACATAGAACATGAAGATTTGAGAAATGTCCTCTGGACCAATCCCGGTGAAATTCCAGGCAACGGAATTGACGACGATGAGAATGGTTACATTGACGACATTCATGGCTGGAATTTTCTGGGCGACATCGTGGGCGAACAAATGGAATATGTGAGAATCATGCTTAGGCTTGCGCCAAAATTTGAAGACAAACCTGAAAGCGCTATCAGCACTGCAGACAGAGCAGAATTCGCATTATTTAAAAAAGCGAAAGCCGAATATTTAAAAGAAAAACAAGACGCTTTAAATACCAAAGTGCAATATGAATCAATGATAGAAGTCATTAAGCCCGCTCACGAAAAAGTAGCTCAAAAGCTTGGTAAAGCAGACTACTCTCGAGAGGATTTAAAAATATTACAAGAAGACCCTTCATTTGGCAGGGAAGTATTTATGCTGGATCAAATGTTTGAATTTGATGACAACATTCCAAATATCCTGAAAGAAATCAATGAGGGTATTAACTATTTTTCAAGTAGATTGGATTACCATTTTAATGTAAATCAGGATTTTAGAGCCACTTTGGGCGACGACCCCTATGACATTACTGACGTGCCTATTGGAAACAATCAGGTAAGCGGTCCTGATCCAAAAAAAGAAGATGCCAAACACGGCACCCACGTTGCCGGAATTATTGCAGCCCAAAGAAATAATGGAATTGGTTTGAACGGTGTTGCTCAAAATGTACAAATCATGGCATTGAGAGCTGTGCCGGATGGCGATGAATATGACAAAGATATCGCGCTAGCCATTCGATATGCGGTTGATAATGGCGCCAAGGTAATCAACACCAGTTTCGGAAAATTTTATTCTCCAAACCCTGAGTGGGTATATGACGCCATTAAATATGCTGCACAAAACGATGTACTCATCGTGAATGCTGCCGGGAATGATGGCTTTGATTTAGATGACGATACCATTCAAGTCTATCCCAACGATCAGACCACAAATTTTGATGAATTTTCTAATGCATTTTTAACCGTAGGGGCGTTGGCTCCTGACTATGGCTCAGAAATGGTAGCTTCATTTTCAAATTATGGAAAACATCAAGTGGATGTGTTTGCACCGGGAGTTGAAATTTGGTCATCTACACCAAACAACGAGTATGAATTCCAGATGGGTACCTCAATGGCTGCTCCGGCAGTTGCAGGAGTTGCTGCTATGCTACGCTCTTACTATCCTCAATTAACTGCCACACAAGTAAAACAAATCATTATGGATAGTGGTTTACCTTCCTCCCAAACTGTAATTTTAGGCGGCGAGCCCGACAATAAAAAACCATTCTCAGAAATCTCAAAATCCGGGAAGATGGTGAATATGTATAATGCGTTTATTATGGCTGAAATGCTCACAAACCAACAAACTCAATAATGATGAAAATCTTTTCAAAATTTATTTTTACTGTTCTATTTATTTCAAATGGATTCTCCCAACACTACCACAACCACTTAGATCAAGTTGACCGTCCCCATTACTGGCAACAACATGTTGATTATAAAATGGAAATCGATGTTGATGTGGACAACTACCAATACAAAGGCAAACAAGAATTGGTCTATACAAACAATTCGCCGGACACGCTTTATCGTGTTTTCTATCATTTGCACTTAAATGCATTTCAGCCCGGCAGTGAGATGGATGTGCGCTCACGCACTATCGCAGACCCCGACAGGCGTGTGGGTGACCGCATTTCAAAACTACAACCCAATGAAATTGGTTATATAAAAGTGAAAAGCCTACTCCAAAATGGTACTCCCGTTCAAAACAAAACAGTGGGAACCATCCTCGAAGTGGATTTGAACACACCCATCCTTCCGGGAGAAAAAGCCACTTTTTCAATGGATTTTGATGCACAGGTTCCCTTACAAATTCGCCGCAGCGGAAGAAACAGCTCAGAAGGTGTTGCTCTCTCTATGACACAATGGTACCCAAAACTTGCTGAATATGACTTTGAAGGCTGGCATGCCGACCCCTACATTGGCCGAGAATTTCACGGGGTTTGGGGAAATTTTGACGTGAAAATCACCATCGACAGTAAATACACCCTTGGCGGAACCGGTTATTTACAAAATCCTAACGAAATTGGCCATGGCTATCAGGATGACCCTACAAAGCAAGTCATGCACAAAAAAGGCAGCAAGCTCACCTGGCATTTCATTGCGCCCGATGTACACGACTTTACCTGGGCGGCTGATGACAATTACATTCACGATCGCATTGAAGGCCCAAACGGTATCAGTTTGCATTTTTTATACAAAAACAACCCCGACATCATTGAGAACTGGAAAAACTTGCAACCCAAAACGGTTGCCACATTTGAGTATTTAAACAAGCACATTGGTGATTATCCTTACCTGCAATATTCAGTCATTCAGGGTGGTGACGGCGGCATGGAATATGGTATGTGTACCCTCATCACCGGCGAAAGGAACTTTAACAGCCTGGTGGGGGTAACGGTTCACGAGGTAGTACATAGCTGGTTTCAGTTTGTGCTCGCTTTTAATGAGTCCAAACACGAGTGGATGGATGAAGGATTTACGGTTTACAAAAGTGAATATATAATGGATGAAATTATGGATCAGGACAGAGCTTTCCCCCACGATCGTTCTTACAGTAGCTACTTAAGCCTGGCTCAAAGTGGCGAAGAACAACCACAATCCACCCATGCAGACCGTTTTGACAAAAACTGGATTTATGGCGCTTCCTCTTATTCAAAAGGAGCTGTTTTTCTTGCCCAGCTCGAGTATGTTATTGGAAAAGAAAATGTAGCTAAAACGCTTAAACGATTTTACAGCGATTTTAAATTTACACACCCCACACCTACTGACTTCATTCGCACAGCCGAAAAAGTTTCCGGGTTTCAATTGGGTTGGTATTTAACTGATTGGACGCAAACAACTAATACCATCGATTATGCAATTGAAAATGTGGAGGAAAAAGAAGGGAAAACTCTTATAACGCTTGCGCGAAAGGGCTTAATGCCCATGCCTATCGATTTGTATGTGGTTTATAAAGACAACACAAACGAGTCGTTTTATATCCCCCTTAGGATGATGAGAGGAATTAAAGAAAACCCGTTTCCAAACCTAAAACGTACTGTTCTGGAAGATTGGCCCTGGGCTATTCCAACCTATTCTTTTGAAATTGATGCCCCTAAGGAAAACATTGCCGCCATGATCATCGACGCCACAAGACATATGGCTGATGTGAATTATGAGGATAATTTATATGAAGCCTCTCCTAGCACCACTGAAGGCGGGGAGTAATGAATCCTCCGTTTCTGAAAGCTGTCGGGATCAAAATAAATAATATAAAATTGTAATTCCCCTCCTTTGGAGAGCCTGTCCTAAACATGTTTTCGGGTGGTTAGGGGAGGATTTTCACTACCTTTACCAAATGAAATTCAGCTACTCAAAAGCAGAAAAGCTCAAAAGCAGAAAAACCATCGAGTCCCTTTTTATTGAAGGGAAATCGGTGGGGGTTTTTCCTTTGCGGTTGTTTTATATTGAAATACCTGAATCTGAAAAGGCTATTACCAAAACCGCCGTTTCTGTTTCTAAAAAGAACTTCAATCTCGCTGTGCATCGCAACCAAATAAAAAGACTCCTCAGAGAAGCGTTCCGGTTGAATAAACACCTTATTTTAGATAACTCCTCAAAAAAATATGCGCTGTTATTTTTGTATGTGGGAAAGGAAATTCCCCATTTTCAACAACTGGATGCGAGTATAAAAAAATTGATGACTAAATTTTTGGAACAAACTAAAAATTAGATTGGTACGTTAATTGTGTTTAAGCTTTTACTAATCAAGTCGTTTCAATTATGAAAACCATCTCCCTCTTTTTATTCAGTATGATTCTCGCGTGTTCAAACACAACAAGCGATTCTGGAAGCAGTACTTATGAAGAAAGCGAAATTTATAGTGACATCGCGCCGTCTTCTTCTATGGAAATTTCTGAAAAATCAGGTGCCCCACAAGTGTTGCAAGAACAAAAAATCATCAAAACCGGTAATCTGCGGTTTCAAACCCGGGATCTTGAAAAAACCCACGTTAAAGTAAAGCAGCTTGTTTCCCGTTACAACGGAATATTGCAAAGTGACCGTTCTGGCAAGGGGTATAATGAAGAGTATCGCAATTTGACCATTCGCATTCCGTCGGAAAATTTTCAGATTTTGATTGACTCCATTTCGCAGGGAGTCGCTTATTTTGATCAAAATGACATCACACAACAAGACGTTTCAGAAGAATTTGTTGACCTTGAAGCACGCCTCAAGGCAAAGCGTGAACTGGAGAATCGTTATCTGGAACTATTGAAGCAAGCCAAAACCGTCAAAGATATGCTTGAGATTGAGCGCGAACTCTCCAACATAAGAGAAGAAATTGAAGCACGCCAAGGCCGCCTCAATTTCCTCCAAAATCAGGTTTCATACAGTACAATAGACCTTTATTTTTACAAAACCACTACAGATAAAGGAATCACAACATCTTATGGTCAAAAAATGTGGAACGCCATAAAGTCTGGATGGAATGGTATTTCGTTATTTTTCTTAGGGCTTCTTCACATTTGGCCGTTTTTTGTTATCTTGTTGCTCGCTGTTTTAGGAGTGAGAAAATATATAAAACACAAAAAGAATAAATAAGTCCTTCAAGGGTTAAAAACATAAAAAACAAGCCTGACAGGTTTATCAAAAAATTAGAATGAAAAAGAAAATAGTATTACCACTCATTGCTGTTCTTATTGCTTTGGGAACCTTGAGTTTTAAAAGCGATTTTTTTGAGATTGCAAAACAAATTGAAATCTTCACGACGCTTTATAAGGAGGTCAACATGAATTATGTTGATGAAACCGTCCCCGCTGAGCTTATGGATAATGCCATTAAAGGAATGCTGGAACATCTCGATCCATACACCGTTTATTACAACGAACAAGATGTTGTTGAGGCGAGAATCAATCAAACAGGATCTAACACGGGAATTGGTGCCTCTGTGCGCACTCAAAAAGAAAAACTTATTATTATTGAACCCTGGAAAGATGGGCCGTCAGACAAAGCCGGCCTCAAAGCAGGTGACGAAATCATAAAAATTGGAGACGTGACTGTAGCCAGTTTCAATGACAATGCAGGTGAGTTACTTCGCGGAGCTCCAGGCTCAGAAGTAACTGTGACATACAAACGCCAGGGTAAAACCCAAAACACCACCATTACAAGAGCAGCGCTGACTGAAAAAGCAGTGCCTTATTATACCTTAATGGACGGCAATGTGGGTTATATCGTGCTGAGCGCTTTTAACCCCAGAACCACTGCCGAAACCCGCGCAGCCCTGGTTGACTTAAAAAAGCAAGGAGCCACTAGTATCATTCTTGATTTACGTGGAAATCCAGGCGGTTTGATGAGGGAGTCAATAAACATCGTGAATCTATTTGTGCCTAAAGGCGAAATTATTTCAACCACACAATCAAGCATAGAAAAATACAACCAATCCTTCAGAACCTCCTTTGAGCCCGTTGATACAGAAATACCGCTTGCGGTATTAATCAATGGTCGAAGTGCTTCGGCGAGCGAAATTGTTTCAGGTGCTATTCAGGACTTGGATAGAGGAGTGATTGTGGGGGGGCGTAGTTTTGGGAAAGGACTTGTGCAGCGTCCAAAAAAACTTACTTACGGCACACAATTCAAAGTGACCATTTCAAAATACTACACCCCCAGTGGCAGATGCATTCAGGCAGAAGATTATTTTAACAGGGATGAATTTGGCGACCCCATTCGCGCTACACCTGAAACATTCAATGCTTTCAAAACAAAAGGTGGAAGAACCGTTTATGACGGTGGTGGTATTCTACCGGATGTAGAACTGCCCACAGCAGTTTTTAGCCCCATTACAACTGCGCTTTTAAAAGCCAATAGTATTTTTGACTTTGCTACAGAGTATTATTATAAAAATCAGCACAGCAACTGGAAAGACTTTCGCTTTAGCGAAATTGATTACAAAGAGTTTTTAACCTTCCTGAATCGAACAAATTTCACATTTGAAACCGAAACAGAAAGTCTCTTGAAAACCGCGATCAAAAAAGCGGAAGAAGAAAACATAAAAAAGGATATTGAGAAAAGCTATAACACTCTTTTACAAGACATTAGCAGAGCCAAAGATCGTGAATTGCAAGACAAGAAAGCCGAAATCTTGTCTTTGCTTTCTGATGAAATTGTAAAACGCTATTTCTATCGTGAAGGGCTTTATGAATATCAGGTAGTCAATAATCCTGAAATCAAGGAAGCCATTGCTATTTTAATGGACGCAAGTCGTTATCAGAGTATTTTGAAGTAATATGACCCCCTTCCTCCAATTTTTTGAAGAAATGCCCATCTGGCTGCGCTTACTTTGGGTAGTGAGTGTGTTGGCTGTTTTTTGGATTTTGGAGGGGTATTATGCATTAGTAAAAATCAACTATAAAAAATGGAAACATGCCAAAGTTAATTTTGCATTTCTATTATTTACTATTTTGATTAATGTGGGGTTTGGAGCGTTGACCCTTGGCATTTTTTATTGGATTGAAACTACGCAGTTTGGTTTGTTGTATCTTGTGGATTGGCCGGCCTGGGTCGAGCTGCTTTTGGCTCTTTTGGTTCTGGATTTTGTTGCCCAGTATGGGGTGCATTATTTGCTTCACAAAGTCAAATGGATGTGGCGACTCCATATTATTCATCATAGCGATACCAAGGTAGATGTCACTACAGGAACCCGTCATCACCCGCTGGATTTTGTTATCAGGGAAACTTTTGCGCTTTTTGCTGTTTTAATTATGGGTATGCCCGTCGCATTTTATTTGATTTACCGCATTTTGAGCGTGTTTTTCACCTATTTCACACACGCCAACATCAATCTGGGGAAATTTGACAAATACATCAGCTTTGTATTTGTTTCGCCCAATATGCATAAATTTCACCACCATTGGGAAATGCCGTGGACAGACACAAATTTTGGAAATATGTTTTCTTTTTGGGATCGCATTTTTGGGACGTTTGTTTATGACGATACTAAAAAAATAAGATATGGCCTTGATTTAGTTGATGACAGTACAGATGAGGATATACTTTATCAATTACAGATACCTTTTGATAGAAGGATAAAAACAAAAGGGTGAATCATTCTTTAATCATCCCAATATGCGGAATCCCATCTTCGAGATAGCCTTCACCCACTGCTTTATAACCGTGGGCATTGTAAAATTTTACCAGATATTGCTGGGCAGAAAGATGGATTTTTGAGGTATTAAAATGAGTTACAACAGCTTTATTTGCAGCTTCCATTAATTGATGACCAAAACCGTATTTACGTTCTGTTTCTTTAATAACCACCCTTCCTATACTCGCCTCATCAAAATAATCGCCCGGCCCAAAAAGTCTTGCATAAGCTACCATAACTTCGCTTTTATAAGCAAAAAGGTGGAGTGCTTTTTCATCCTTTCCGTCGATGTCCTGATAGACACAATCCTGTTCTACAACAAACACTTCGCTGCGCAGTTGGAGAATGTCATACAACTCACGTGTTGTGAGTTCGGAAAATTTCTTTAGTATAAAGTCGAGCTTTGTCATTTTATGTAGTTCATAGCTAAATTAGCGATTTTGAAAACAAAAAAGCTATCTTTATAATCAACAAATAACCAAAAATGAAAAAAACCATTGCCCTTCCGCTCTTTTTACTTCTGATTTTCATGTCCTGTAAAGACACGTCAAAAAATTATTTTACTGAAGTTTCTCCCGAAATTGACACCATGCGTCAAATGATCAAGGATTATGAATCCGGCAATTGGGAAAGTTATATGTCACATTATACAGAAGATGCAAAAATCTATCACAACCGGGTGAACAGCAATCCCAGAACGATAAACGAAGCCGTGGATGAACACATCAATTTCATCTCTCAAATGAGCAGTTATGGATATTCCACCACAGAAAACCAAACCCTGGAAATGATTATTGACAGCAAAGGAACAACCTGGGTGAGTTTTTGGGGTGTTTGGGTGGGAACTTTCGCTGAAAGCGGAAATAAAACAGAAATCATCGTGCACATTACTTCCCGTTTTGTGGACGGCAAAATCAACCAGGAACATATGTACTGGGATACGGCGCCTTTAGTTTTAGAAAAAATTTGGGTGGATAATAAATTAGCATCATCTAAGAACTAATCCTGCACAATCACAGCTTTGCTCTTTTCTTTTTTTTGGAACTCCGGTTGGATGGTGATATGGTTGATGCCAAAGTCATTTATTAAAAGTTCTTCCAATTCCACAAGCAATCGATCAAACTCAGAAATTTTTACATCTTCTTGAAACTCAAGATGTGCTTCAAGGTGCACTTCATCTTCATTGAGTTGCCAGATGTGTATATGGTGCATGCTTTTGATGCCGGGTAACTCATTTACTTTTTTTGTAATTTCTTCTACTTTAACATCTTCGGGGGTATATAGCATCAAAACTTTAAACGATTTTTTTAATAAATCATATCCCACATATATAAGATAGAACGCTATAATTAATGTTAAAACAGCGTCAATCCACCATATTTCATAAAATTTCATCAACAATCCGCCAATTAAAACTGCAACAGAAGAAGCTAAATCTGACAGCATATGCAAATAAGCAGACTTCATATTCATATTTTTATCAGAGTCTTTTTTTAGTAATAGCATACTAAAGCCGTCGACAGCAATTCCCAGTAATGCCATCCATATTACAATATCGCTACCTATTTCTTGGGGTTCTATAAAGCGATGAATCGCTTCATAAATTAAATAAATAGCAACTATAACAATGGTTGAAGAGTTAATAAAGGCCGCCATAATTTCGGCGCGTTTGTATCCAAAGGTGCGTTTGTAAGAAGCTTCTCTTCTTATGAGTTTATTAGCACTGTAACTTATGGATAGGGAAACAACATCACTAAAGTTGTGAAGGGTATCTGAAATGAGTGCCAAACTTCCGGAAATGATCCCGCCAATAAGTTGAGCGACAGTGAGAATTAGATTTAAGATAATTGAAAATAAAACTCTACTTCCTTTGACCTGTGAAGATTTGTGATGGTGATGGTCGTGACCCATATAAGGGAATTAAATATTTAATTGCACGCAATTTTATGAACTCTTTTTTGATGTCTTCCGCCTTCAAATGTGGTGTCTAAAAATGTTTTTACCATTTCCAAGGCTTGTGGTTTTGAAATAAACCGCGCAGGAAGGCTTAATACATTTGCATCATTATGAAGTCTGGCTAGTTCTGTTATTTCTTTGGTCCAACAAAGAGCTGAGCGAACTTTTTGGTGTTTGTTTGCGGTCATAGAAGCCCCGTTTCCACTTCCACAGATTATGATTCCAAAATCAACTTTTCCTTGCTCAACATCATTTGCAACCGGATGAACAAAATCAGGATAATCGACACTAGAATCCTCATCCGTTCCGTGGTTAATAACTTCGATTCCTCTTTCTTTTAAGAGATTGATGATTTCAAATTTATATTCGGTGCCGGCGTGATCATTTCCTATTGCTATTTTCATCTAGTTATATTTAAGTTAGAATGCTTAACAAAAGTACAAAACCTCGTTTATTAACAAGGAATGATTACAATGTTAATTTCTATTTACAATTGCTTAATAATTAGGTAATTATTAGTTTATCTATTTTGTTTATAATTGTAAGTTTAAAAAATATAAAAAATCTTGCTTTCTAATTTATATTTTTCATATGCAATTTATTTTTTATTACACTAAAAATTTACTCACTTTTTCTACGATAGTTATACTCAAAAAATAAGTTGATATAAACTATAAAAACTTAATAAAATATTAAAAATTAGGTGTTCATTTAGGTTATTGACAACTGTTAACTACATTATAAAAATTCTAATTTTCAAGGTTTTAAATTATAAATAAAATGTTTAAAACTGGTTATAACTAAAAATTAGATTTATTTTTAAAAAACTTATTATACAAATTAACAACCTATAATAGACATCATTTTCTTTTTTAAATTTTAAATAATTATAAATAATATTATAAGCGTTGTTAATAACCTTAAACTATGTGAAGATCTTTGTTGTGTTTTAAATCATTTATAATTTGATGTACTTCCTCCAAATCATTTTGATGAACCATTAAACGAATACCGCCCAGAGCGTGAGAGTGAAATGGAAGTACACTCAACATAGTTTCATTTTGGAAGAAATGAGATATTTCCTTTTGCTCAAGAATTAAACGTAAAACTGCAAATTCATGTGCATAAGTAAATACTGCCGCAACAACAAAGTTTTTCATTATATAAAAATAATTTCAGTCTATCTAAGATACTAAATCTTTAGTGTGATTTTGAGATACTTTCACAAATATGACGTAATTTTAACATCTTAAAAAAAAATGCATGTCTGCAAAGAAAAAAAGAAAACATTCTAATAATAAGATTCCAAATCTCTCAGAAAGTATCTTAAAAATACTTCTTTTAAATCCAACAAATACCTTTAATTATAAACAAATAGGTGCTAAACTTGGTGTTGATGATGCCAGCAGCAGAAATCAAATTATTAAAAAACTCAAAGATCTTCAAGGAAAACAACAAATCGAAGAAACCGAAAGAGGAAAATACCGCATTAAAAAAGGAAACCAATACCACACCGGAAAACTTGATATAACTGCCAGAGGACAAGGATATGTTATAGTTGAAGGTCTGGAAGATGATGTTTTTGTAACTAGTAAAAACATCAATAAAGGGTTGCATGGCGATGAAGTAGAGGTTTATATTTTTAAACGAAGAAAAAATGCCAAACTCGAAGGTGAAATTACAAACATCATCAAAAGAAATAAAACAGAGTTTGTAGGTGTAATAGATATACAAAAAAACTTTGCATTTGTTTCTACATCAGACGGGAAGATGTATACAGATATCTTTGTTTCCAAAGACAAAATAGGTGATGCTCAACAAGGAGATAAAGTGCTTGTGAGAATGGATGAATGGCCTGAAAATGCAGACTCTCCCTTAGGAACAATCATCAAGGTTCTAGGAAAACCGGGAGAGCATAATACAGAAATTCATTCAATCCTTGCTCAATATGGATTACCCTATGAGTTTCCTCCTGAAGTAGAAGAGTATGCAAAAAATATTGATACAAAAATCAATCCTGAAGAAATTAAAAAGCGCAAAGACATGCGCGATATTTTAACCTTCACAATAGATCCTGCAGATGCAAAAGATTTTGATGATGCAATAAGTTTTAGGGTGTTAGAAAATGGAAATTATGAAATTGGAATTCACATAGCTGATGTAGCACATTATGTACAACCAAATACCATATTAGACGATGAAGCTTTTGAACGTGCTACATCCGTTTATCTTGTTGATCGAGTGGTTCCTATGCTCCCGGAAGTATTATCAAATTTTGCTTGTTCATTAAGACCTAATGAAGAAAAATATACGTTCTCAGCAGTTTTTGAAATTAATGAAAAAGCGGAAGTTAGAAAAAATTGGTTTGGAAGAACAGTAACCTTTAGCGATTCCCGTTTTGCTTATGAAGAAGCACAACAAATTATAGAAACAGGTAAAGGAGAAATACCGGCAGAAATATCGCTCACAGGTGAAACATATCACGTAAAAGAAAACATTGTAGATGCAGTTAAAACACTTAATAAATTAGCAAAAATAATGCGCCGAAAGCGCATGCAAAATGGTGCCATATCATTTGATAAAGTTGAAGTTAAATTTATTCTCGATAAAGAAAACAATCCGGAAGGCGTTTTTTTTAAAGAAAGCAAAGAAGCAAACCATCTTATTGAAGAATTTATGCTCCTTGCCAATAAAAAAGTAGCTGAGTTTATAGGAAAACAAAACCCAAAGAAAACGTTTATATATCGTGTGCATGATGAACCCAATGATGAAAAATTAGCAGCACTTGGAAACATTATTAAGCAATTTGGATATAAAATAAACACTCGAGACAGGATGACCACAAATGCCTCTTTAAACAAACTCCTTGTAGATGTAAAAGGGAAAAAAGAACAAAACCTCATAGACACACTCGCTATTAGGACAATGAGCAAGGCAGAATATACCACCCATAATATTGGTCATTACGGTTTAGCATTTGATTTTTATACCCACTTTACATCACCCATTCGGCGGTATCCCGATGTGATGGTGCATCGCCTTCTTCAATTATACCTTGACGGAACCCCTTCACAACAAGAAGACATTTATGAAGAAAAATGCCGCCACTCCAGTGATATGGAAAGCCTGGCTACTAATGCAGAACGGGATAGTATTAAGTATATGCAGGTAAAATATATGGTAGATCATAAAGATGAAAAGTTCCTTGGTGTGATTTCCGGTGTTACTGAATGGGGTATTTATGTTGAAATAATAGAAAACAAATGCGAAGGCATGGTGAGTTTACGAGACCTTAGAGATGATCATTACACCTTTGACAGAGAAGAATATGCTGTTATTGGCAATAAAACTAAAAAGGTTTACCAGCTTGGTGACGAGGTTTATGTAAGAGTCAAGCAGGCCGATCTGGTAAAAAAACAACTTGATTTTACTTTATTAGGTAGCCGTGATGATGTAGATAGCTAGGAGTATTTTTGGGTTAAACAAGAATTCCTAATTTTGTTTAACAGAATCTGAAAACCATGATTGAAGATTTACTTACCGCAATTCCGTTAGGGTTTTTCCTTGCTTTTTTGATTGGTCCTGTTTTTTTTGTGCTTCTTGAAACCAGTGCTGTTAAAGGCGTTAGAGCTGCAATTGCATTAGACTTGGGTGTTGTTTTGGCAGACATTGTTTTTATTTTAATTGCTTATTTCAGTACCAATCAACTTCTTCAAAAAATCAAAGATGACCCGGCACTTTATATTTTTGGCGGCGCTCTTTTTGTAACCTATGGAGTTATTTCGCTCATAAAAAACAAAAAGAGCTACCTCAATCAGGAAGACCCTACAATTTTAGTAATCAAAAAGAACAATTACTTTCAATTATTTGTCAAAGGCTTTTTCTTAAATTTTATAAACATTGGTGTGCTGGGGTTTTGGTTAGGTGTTTTGATTGTTTTTGGACCTCAGCTGGACATGGAATCAAAGCGCATCACCTTTTTCTTTGGAGCCATTCTGGGCACCTATTTATTTCTGGATATTTTTAAAATATTTGCGGCAAAAAAACTCAATAAAAAATTAACTCCATATAGGATTTACTTGGTAAAGCGCATTATAAGTATCATCATTATTATTTCAGGAGGCGTGCTTTTGGTTAAGGGTACTTTCCCAAAGCAAATAAACGACACATTTGAAGATCAGATTGAAAGAAGGATTCCTACTATTTAATTAAAACTACTATATTTTTAATATTAGGAGTTTAATTTTTGAGACATCGTCAGACCCCAATTCAACTTTTGGGTAACCGGAGTAAAAAAAACTCCCTCATTTTTCAACGAAGGAGATTTAAACCATTTTGAGGCATCGTCCGGATTCGAACCGGAGTAAACGGTTTTGCAGACCGGTGCCTAGCCCCTCGGCCACGATGCCTTATACCCGCGAATGCGGGTATCTCGTATATAGAAATCACGATTTCAGTTTGCAAATGTAAAAATTTTTAAACTCAAATACTATCTATAAATCAAAATTAGCGTTTTGCCTTCATAGCAATAACCACTTCAGCAACATTGCCGCCAATTGGCGGATTTACCTTAGAAACCTGAACCTTGATTTGATTGACTAACAATAGTTCTTTAAAAATTCTGTCTATAATTCGTTTGCCTACATGTTCGAGCAATTTTGACCTGATGGCCATTTCCTCTTTGACAATCCTATTTAAATGCACATAGTCCACAGTGTCTTTTAAGGCATCGGTTTTAGAAGCTTCTGCCAGACTGGCTTTTACTTTTAAATCCACAAGATAATCAGAGCCAATTTTACCTTCTTCGACAAGACAGCCGTGATAGGCGTAAATTTTAATTCGTTTTAATCTTATAATCCCCAAAACAAAAAAGTTTATTAAAAAAAAACAAAGATAGAACTTGTTGTTAAGAGCAAGACACTTAAAACCATAAATTTAATACCTTTGCACTTCAAAATTCATTTATGTCAACAGAAGAAAAGTCACTCAATTTTATTGAGCATATAATAGAAGACGATTTAAAAGCAGGCTTTCCAAAAGGTAAATTGCGCTTTCGCTTTCCGCCGGAGCCTAATGGCTATTTACACCTGGGGCACGCAACCTCTATTTGCCTTAATTTTGGTTTGGGCTTAAAATACAATGCGCCGGTAAACTTACGTTTTGATGATACCAATCCCGCAAAAGAAGAACAAGAATATGTGGACGCAATCAAAAGAGACGTAGAATGGCTTGGCTTTGAGTGGGACAAAGAATGCTATGCATCAGATTATTTTCAGGAATTGTATGATTGGGCCGTTTTTTTAATTAAAGAAGGTAAAGCCTATGTTGATTCTCAAACCTCTGAAGAAATGGCCAAGCAAAAAGGAACACCCACTGAACCCGGCAAAGACAGCCCATACAGAAACAGAAGTATTGAAGAAAATCTTGATCTCTTTGAAAAAATGAAAAACGGCGAAGTTGGCGAAGGTGAACACGTTTTAAGGGCAAAAATCAATATGGCTTCTACCAATATGCTAATGCGTGATCCCGTTATGTATCGCGTGCTTCACAAACACCATCACCGCACCGCCAATAATTGGAAAATATACCCCTTGTATGATTGGGCACACGGCGAAAGCGATTATGTTGAGCAAGTATCCCACTCACTCTGTACTCTTGAATTTCTTCCACACAGAGAGTTGTATGATTGGTTTTTAGACCAAATTATCGATCCAAAAAAGGTGAGACCTAAACAACGCGAATTTGCCCGCAGAAATGTAAGCCACACAGTTGTGAGTAAGCGAAAGCTTCTCAAACTGGTTCAGGAAGGCATGGTTTCAGGGTGGGATGACCCCAGAATGCCTACAATTTCAGGCCTTAGAAGAAGAGGCTACACCCCAGTGTCTATTAGAAATTTTGCAGACAGTATTGGAATTGCTAAAAGGGACAACTTGGTTGATGTTTCTCACCTGGAGTTTTGTGTGAGAGAAGATTTAAACAAAATCGCTCCTCGTGTTATGGTGGTTCTTGACCCAGTAAAACTTGTGATTACAAATTATCCAGAAGGCAAAGAAGAGTGGCTTGACGCCGAAAACCTGCCTACCGGACAGGCAGGTAACCCCGAAGACCAAGTCGGCGGAAGCCGAAAAGTCCCTTTTTCGCGTGAGCTTTACATAGAAAAAGAAGATTTTATGGAAGATGCTAATAGAAAATTTTTCAGGCTCACCCTCGGAAAAGAAGTGCGACTTAAAAACGCATATATCATTCAAGGCCAAAGCGTTGTTAATGATGAAAACGGTATTATAACAGAAATACATTGCACCTATGATCCCGATTCGCTAAGTGGAAGCGGGACAGAGGCCTCTCAACGCAAAGTTAAAGGAACCCTGCATTGGGTTTCCATTTTACATGCAATTCCTGCGGAAATACGCGTGTATGACCGTCTTTTCAAGGTTGAATCACCAGATACAGATAAGGAAAAAGAGTTTATGGAATTTTTAAACCCAGACTCACTTCAAATCATAACAGGTTTTTTAGAACCCAGTTTAAAAGAAGCAAAAACAGAAGAAGTTTATCAGTTTCAACGCCTTGGATATTTTGCTGTTGATAAAGAAAGTTCTCACAATAAACTTATTTTCAATAAAACCGTTGGGCTTCGCGACTCCTGGAGCTCTAAAAGCAATTAAATTTGTTAAATTTTTTAAGACTTCCCGGCTGATTATTAACCGGTTATTAACAGTAATTCGCCTTTAAATTTTGTAAATTAGAGGGTAATTAATTTAGTAATAACTTAAAAATTTATAACAATGGCAAATAACACAGGACAAACAGTATTAGCGCTTTTAACAGGAGCAGCAATTGGTGCAGGAATTGGAATTCTTTATGCCCCAGACAAAGGCTCAAAAACGAGAGATAAAATAAGTAAAAGCGCCAAGAAAGCTCAAAAAGAGCTTACAAAAAAACTGGAAGAAACAAGTAAAGCATTGGGTAAAAAAGCAAGCGCAGCAAGAATGAGTTTTGAAGAAAAACTTGAAAATACCATTTCCAGCGCAAGTTATAAAGCTGATGACGTTTTAAAAGCCCTTGAAGAAAAATTAGAAGATTTGAGAAAACAAAACTCTAAACTTCAAAAGAAATAATTTTAATGCCACTTAGTACTAATCAAAATAAAGCAACGTGTTTGAAAATGTAACCAATAATGTAGAGGATATACAAGACAATTTAGAGTCCTACATCAAAAATTCAGCAGAATATTATAAACTGGATATTTACAAAAAAACCTCAAAATCTTTTATTGCGGTTTTTAGAGCATTGCTTTTAGGCGGTATAGCACTTTTATTATTATTTTTCTTATCGCTTTCTATTGCTTATCTGATAGGCGAAGCCTATGGAAACATTAGCTACGGATTATTTTTTGTTGCAGGCTTTTATCTGATCACTTTTATATTGGCTTGGATTTTAAGCAGAAAACCTCTTGAACGATTTGTCTTAAAACACACATCCAAAATATTTTTTAACGACTAAGGATATAATAAATCAAACAATTAGGTATCCCTCTTAAAAGGAAAGAACTTTAAAACGAAAACAAATCTATGAAAAGCTATTCTTCTTTTGACGAAATAAATCGTGAACTTGAAATCTATAAACTTCAAGCACAAATTGGTAAGGAAAAAATGAAACAGAATTATGCAGAAATCAAAGATGCAATTTCACCCACCAATATGGCAATTGATTTGGGTTTGACAATCGTCAGAAAAATCCTCTACGGAAGAATCATCCATAAACTGCTCCCGTTTGGCAGAAAATAAAAAAACCCGGATTTGCCGGGTTTTTTTTGTGAATTCAATTTTATTTCTGTTTATCGCCAGAGTCCTTCTTGGCTTGAACTGTTTTATCTTTTTTCATTTGCTCACCAATCATATTTGATGCTGTAAATGATGCCACCATATTGTTGAGCATATCACTTCCTGCTTGAGGAGAATTGGGCAGCAAAATCAAGTTTGAATTGGTTTCTTCGCCCAAAGATTGTAATGTGTCATAGTGTTGCGTAACCACAATCAAAGCAGACGCCTCCTGAGAATTGATTCCCACATTGTTGAGCACATTGACACTCTCTTCAAGACCTCTGGCAATTTCGCGGCGCTGGTCTGCAATACCTTGACCCTGTAAACGCTTACTTTCGGCTTCTGCGCGGGCTTTTGCAACAATTTTGATGCGCTGTGCTTCAGCTTCAAATTCTGCAGCAGTTTTTTCTCTTTCTGAGGCATTAATGCGGTTCATTGCATTTTTTACTTGCTGATCTGGGTCAATATCTGTAATCAATGTGTTGATGATATCATACCCATAGCGCGTCATAGCATCATTGAGTTCTTTTTTTACGGCATTTGCGATATCGTCTTTGCGCTCAAAGACATAATCAAGTCTCAGTTTAGGTACTTCAGCACGAACTACGTCAAAAATGTAAGATGTAATCTGGTCGTGAGGATATTCCAATTTATAAAAGGCGTTATACACATTTTCCTCAATAACCTTAAACTGAACAGAAACTTTTAGTTTAACAAATACATCATCTTTCGTTTTAGTTTCTACAATTACATCAAGCTGCTGCACTCTTAAATTGATTCTTCCGGCAACTCTGTCGATTAACGGAATTTTAAGTTGTAATCCGGATTTTCTTACACTTGTAAATCTTCCAAAACGTTCAACAATACCGGCTGTTTGTTGTTTCACAATAAAAAAGGTTCCAAGAACCAATAAAAAGAGGACAATAAACCCTACAATTATTAAAATGTTTCCCATAATATGATAATTTTTTTTTGAACCCTCAATTTACAAAAATTAAGTTTACTTTTGAACGCATTTTAACTTATTCCTTTTGAAAACTATTTTATCTCTTGCGCTTGCAATTTTCTTTGTGAGCATTTCACAAACAGAAGCTCAAAACAACTTTAAAGAATTCAACGTTATAGGGATCTCAGGCGGCCTGACTCTTTATGACATAAATACTGATGACTTCCTAACAACAAGTCGGGAAAGCTATATGCTTGGCTTTCAGATGAGGGGTAATGTGTACAATAATTTCGATATGATTTATGGAATTGCTTTTTATGATACTAAAATCGGAATTTCAGCCAGCAGCACACCGGTGGGCGGCAGCAAGGAAGTCCTTGATTACAATATGCAATCTGCTCAAATAGCTGTTTTATGGGGTTATAAAATAATTAGAGAACATCTAAGTATTGAGGCGGGACCCATTTTGAATGTAAACGGAAAACTTACCTTAAAAGACACACCATTTGAAAATTATATTATTGATGGGTACACCACAGTGAGGGCAATTGATATTGAAGATGTTTCAAAAGCAAATTTTCACCTGGCTGCTGGGCTAACAGCCGGTTTTAGGAACTTCAGAATTTTTGGACAATACCAATATGGCGTGACCAACGTTTTAAACAAATTAAACAGTCAAAATCTGGAAAACAGTAATTTTAAGGGAAACAGCAGTTTACTAACAGTAGGTATTACGGCTTATTTTTAACCCAGTTTTTTGATCGCGTTTTTAATGCGTTTTACTGTTTCTTCTTTACCTAGAATTTCCATAATTGCAAAAACGTCTGGACCTTTCATTTCGCCCACGAGTGAGAGGCGCAAGGGTTGCATCACTCTTCCAAAACCAATACCGGCACCAGTAATCCAGGATTTTACTTTTTCTGATAAATGGTCCTGAGTAAAGGGTGAAGACTCTTTAATAATTATCAAAATAGCTTCCATAACTTTATCGGTCTCAAATTGCCAGCATTTGTTGGCAGCTTTTTCATCATATGCAATGGGCGCATTGAAAAAATAATGGCTTTGTTCCCACAAATCTTTGATGAATGTAGCGCGTTCTTTTACAAGATTTCCAATGGTTTTCAGGTTTAATGAGCTGGTTACCTGGTGTGAGTCTAAATGCTTTTTAAACAAACTAACAAGTTTTTCATCAGAAAGTTGTTGTAAATAGTGATGTTGAAACCACTTGGTTTTTTCAGGGTCAAATTTTGCTCCTGCTTTGTGAACGCGTTCCAATTCAAAGGCTTCAATCAATTCTTCAAGGCTGAAAATTTCTTTTTCGGTACCCGGATTCCAGCCCAATAACGCAAGCATATTAACAACGGCTTCGGGCAAATAACCGTCTTCCCTGTATCCGGAATAATGCTCGCCAGCACTATTTCGCCATTGAAGTGGAAACACCGGAAATCCCATTTTATCTCCATCCCGCTTACTTAGTTTCCCCTTCCCAACGGGTTTCATAATAAGTGGTAAATGAGCAAATTGCGGGGCTTTCCATCCAAAAGCATCATATAATAGTTGGTGAAGCGCTAATGAAGGCAACCATTCTTCACCTCTTATAACGTGAGAAATTTCCATTAAATGGTCATCTACGATGTTTGCAAGGTGATAGGTAGGCATTCCGTCACTTTTAAACAGCACTTTATCATCGAGGATGTTTGTGTCGATTTCCATTTTTCCTCTTATGATATCGTTTAATACGAGCGTTTTGTTTACCGGAGTATTGAAGCGAATTACATAGGGTTCGCCCGCTATGAGTCTTTCTTGTAATTCATTTTCGTTCAAGCTTAAAGAATTGTCAAGCTTCTCTCTGTTATGATGGTTATAAATAAAGGTTTTCCCTTTTTCTTCGTGATCCTTTCGGTGGAAATCAAGTCGTTCATTGGTGTCAAAAGCGTAGTAAGCGTGTCCTGATCTGAGCAAAGCTTCTGCATATTTTTTGTAAAGGTGCTTTCGCTCGCTCTGGCGATAAGGGCCAAAACCTTTGTCTTTTCCCGGTCCTTCATCAAAGGGGATTCCGCACCAGTCTAAAGCCTCAACAATATACTCTTCTGCACCGGCAACATACCGATTTTGGTCTGTGTCTTCAATTCTTAAAATGAAACTACCTCCATGCTTTTTTGCAAACAGATAGTTGAATAATGCTGTGCGCACTCCACCTATATGTAAAGGGCCTGTTGGACTGGGGGCAAAACGCACTCTAATCTTCCCGTCCCCAAGTTTTCTTGGGGAAGAATCTTGTGATTGATTGCTCATATTTTTGTATTTATGAAGACTTTTAATTTTTCCTTCCACAAAGATACAATTTAAGGGCTATCTTGAAAGCCTTTCGGCCTTATTCCGCTTGTTTTTAATCATCTTTGACTGTTTGCTGTTAAAGTTTATTTAAGACCTAAACAAATTTTAGTTTTCAATAGCTTTTATTCCTATTTTTATCGGTTCAGACAAATCAAGCGCGTTGAATACCTTTGAAAACATACTATCCAAGCTAGAACAATTTGTTAGGAAATATTACACTAATGAATTGATAAAAGGAGCTATTTTGTTTTTTACCATTGGGCTGCTTTATTTTATAGTGACATTGCTCATTGAGCATTTTCTCTGGCTATCACAAACAGGCCGAACAATTTTGTTTTGGGTATTTGTTTTGGTAGAAGCCTCTCTTTTTGCTCGATTTATCGCCTTTCCTTTGGCTAAATTATTTAAACTACAAAAAGGAATTGATTTTGCACAAGCCTCCATAATCATTGGCAACCACTTTCCGCAAGTGAAAGACAAACTCCTTAATTTACTTCAGTTAAAGCAAAGCAATCAAGAGTCTGAATTGCTTCTAGCGAGTATCAATCAAAAGTCACAAGAGTTGCAACCCATTCCTTTTGTAAATGCCGTAAACTTTAAGCAAAATGGTAAGTATCTCAAGTACGCCGCCATCCCGGTAGTTATTGTCTTAATTTTTACTCTCACCGGAAATTCCGGAATTTTTTCTGGAAGCTATGAGCGCGTAGTCAATTACAATTTAGCTTATGAACCTCCGGCTCCTTTTACCTTTTATGTAGTCAATGAGTCTCTTGATGCCTTGGAAAACAAGCCTTATGTTCTTAACGTGCGTGTTGCGGGAGATCTCATTCCTGAAACCGCATCTATTCTATACAATGACGAAACCTATTTTTTACAGCAAACGGCAACCGGGCAATTTCAGTATACCTTTTCGCAACTCACAGAGGCATTAAACTTTAAGCTTCAGGCAAACAATGTGACTTCTAAACCTTATTTGCTAAATGTAGTTAAAGTGCCAACACTAGTTTCTTTTGAGATGGAACTCAACTACCCCAGATATACAAAACGCACAAATGAAACTTTAAAAAGCACCGGAAACGCAACTGTTCCCGAAGGAACAACCATCAATTGGAAATTAACCACTCGAGAAACCAACAAAGTAAAATTAAATACACAGGACTCAGTTTTGTTTTTTAATGAAAACAAACCACTCTTTGAACTTTCAAAACCTTTATATTCAAAATTTGACTATTCCATTTCAACTTCAAATGAGTTGCTCAATGATTATGAAAACCTCGCTTTTTCAATCAACGTCATCAAAGATCAATATCCGGAAATATCTGTTGAAGCGAAACAAGACTCACTAAATAGCCAGATAACATACTTTTTTGGAAGAGTCTCAGATGATTACGGATTGACAAAACTTCAGCTTGTTTATTTTCAGTCTGATAATGACAAAAGCAAAGCAAAAATGTCACTGCCGGTCAATAAAGGAAATTTTGATCAATTCCTACATGTCTTTCCCGGGGATTTGCCTCTTGAAGAAGGACGAGAGTACAGCTATTACTTTGAAGTGTTTGATAATGACGCCATCAATACTCCCAAAAGCTCCAAATCATCCACATTCTCATTTAGAAAATTAACTCAGGACGAACTTGAAAAGCAACAGTTGAAAGAACAACAGGAAACCATTCAAGGCTTGGACAAAACCATTCAGGATATGGAAAAGCAGAGCAAGGACCTTGAGGAGCTTTCGAGAATGCAAAAAGAAAAAAATGAACTCAATTGGAATGATAAACAAAAACTGGAAGAGTTCCTGAAACGGCAAAAACTTCAAGAGGAAATGATGAAAAAGTTTTCTGAGAAAGCAAAAGAAAACCTGGAAAACTTTCAGAAAGAAAACAAAGAAAACGACCCTCAAAAAGAAGAATTACAGAAGCGTTTTGACGAAAATGAGGAACGCTTACAAGAAAATGAAAAGTTACTTGATGAATTAGAAAAGTTACAAGAAAAAATAGCCGAAGATGAACTTTTTGAAAAGCTGGAAGAACTCAGTAAACAAAACAAAAAACAACAACGCAATCTGGAGCAACTACTGGAGCTTACCAAGCGTTATTATGTTGAAAAGAAAACCCAAAAACTTGCTGAAGAACTAGAGAGGCTTGCTGAAAAGCAGGAAGCACTATCTGATGAATCTCAAGAGAAAAACACCAAGGAAAAGCAGGAAGAATTAAACAAAGAATTTGAAGATTATAAAAATGAAATGGAAGAGTTAAGGGAGGAAAATGAGCAACTTAAAAGCCCATTAAACATTCCCGACAATACTGCCCAGGAAGAGGAAGTTAAGCAAGAACAACAAGAAGCGACACAAAAACTAGAACAGCAACAACAAGAAGGCGCTAAGGAGAAACAAAAGAAAGCCGCAGAAAAAATGCGAGAGATGAGTCAACAAATGCAAATGCAGATGGCCGCAGGCTCTATGGAGGGTCAACAGGAAGACATTGAAATGCTAAGACAAATCCTAGACAACCTGGTTGTCTATTCACTTTCTCAGGAGGATTTAATGGAAAATTTTAAGAACTCCAGTTACGGAAACCCATTGTTTGGAAGAAAATTAGTACATCAAAGTGAGTTGAAACAAAATTTTCAACACGTTGATGACAGTCTTTTTTCATTGGCTTTGCGCAATCCAATGGTGGGTACGGTTATTAACGACCTTATTGAAGAAGTGCATTATAACATTGACAAATCCACCGAAGAACTAGCCGAAAACCAAATTAGAAATGGAGTTGCCTCCCAGCAATATGCTTTAACTGGCGCTAATGATTTAGCGGTGCTTTTAGGGGATGCACTTAACAATATGCAAATGCAAATGCAAATGGGAATGGGTCAAGGTGAAGGCGGTCAAGGAAAGGGATTTCAGTTGCCAGATATTATTAAGCAACAAGAAAGTTTGAATGAAAAAATGGAACAAGGCACAAAACAGGGAGAAGAAGGGGAACAAGGGGAGCAACAAGGTGAAGGTGAGGGTCAAGGTGACGGTGAAGGTAATGGAGAAGGAAACTCTGGTTCTGATGGCGACGGTGAGGGCGGCGAAAGCGGAGATGGAAATAAAGATGGTGAAGGAAGTGAAGGGCTTGAATCTGAACAAATGAATGAAATGCTCTTTGAAATCTACAAGCAGCAACAACTCCTAAGAATGCAACTTGAAGAAAAGCTGAGACAAGAAGGACTGCCCGCCGATGCACGCAACCTGATAAGACAAATGGAGCAAGTGGAGCAGGAACTTTTAGAAAGAGGTTTCAACCAACAAACACTCAGAAAAATGAATGACATTAAGCATCAACTTTTAAAGCTAGAAAAAGCAGCTTTTCAACAAGGGGAAGATGAAAAACGTCAAGGAAGAACCAATGAAACAGAATACCAAAGTCCGGCAGACAAACTTCTTGAGAATGCAAAAAAATATTTTAACAATGTTGAAATATTAAACAGACAACAATTGCCTCTGCGGCCGGTTTATAAGCAAAAAGTTCAAGACTATTTTAACACTACCAATGATTGATTTTTTTTCTGAAACAAATTTTCAATTGGATAATGAAGCGGCTTATATTTCGTGGATTTCTCAAATAGTTGAAACCGAAGGTTTTTCTTTAGGAGATATTACCTACATTTTTTGCGATGACGAAGCTTTGCACAAAATCAATGTAGAATATCTTCAACACGATACCTTAACAGATATTATAAGTTTTGATTACTCTGTCGGAAAGCAACTTAATGGAGAGATTTACATTTCAATAGAACGTGTAAAAGACAACGCACAGTTGTTTAAGGTTCCATTTGATAACGAACTTTTACGAGTGATGATTCATGGTGTATTGCATTTTATGGGGTATAAAGACAAATTACCTGATGAACAGAAACTCATGAGGCAAAAGGAAGATGAATCCATCTTAAAATTTAACACATAAATATAGCATCTGATTGATATTCAGATTATTGCGCTTTAATTTGTTGATTTACTGAACTTTAGCTTATATTTGCACCCTTAAATGTTCTCCGTGTGTTCCACGTGGAACGCCTTTTTAACTATATAAAATGTTTGAAAACGAATATGATGTCATTGTCGTAGGTGGAGGCCACGCCGGTTCTGAAGCCGCCGCCGCCGCCGCCAATATGGGTTCTAAAACCCTGCTAGTAACAATGAATCTCCAGAATATAGCGCAAATGTCTTGCAATCCTGCTATGGGAGGAATTGCAAAAGGACAAATTGTTCGCGAAATTGATGCTTTGGGAGGATATAGCGGGATTGTATCAGACAAAACAGCCATCCAGTTTAAGATGCTTAACAAATCCAAAGGACCGGCAATGTGGAGCCCCAGAGTGCAAAGCGATCGCATGCGATTTGCAGAACAATGGCGCCTAATGCTTGAGCAAACCCCCAATCTTGATTTCTATCAAGAAATGGTTTCAGGGTTGATTGTAAAAAACCACAAAATCTGTGGCGTTAAAACCTCACTTGGCATTGAAATTAAAGCCAAATCTGTAGTCTTGACAAACGGAACCTTTCTAAATGGGCTAATTCATATAGGCGAAAAGCAATTTGGAGGAGGGCGCGCCGGCGAAAGAGCCTCCACCGGAATTACTGAAGATTTAGTTAAGCTTGGTTTTGTTGCGGGAAGAATGAAAACCGGAACACCTCCAAGAGTGGATGGCCGCTCCTTGGATTTTTCAAAAATGGAAGAACAACCCGGAGATGAAAACCCAGATAAATTTTCATTTTCAAACCTTACCACACCGCTCAAAGTTCAACGTCCTTGCCATATGACTTACACGAGCTCTCAAGTGCACGATTTATTGAGAGAAGGCTTTGATCGATCGCCCATGTTTAACGGTCGAATACAAAGCATTGGGCCTCGTTATTGCCCCTCTATCGAAGACAAAATCAATCGTTTTGCAGATAAAGACAGGCACCAACTTTTTATAGAACCAGAGGGCTGGGATACTGTTGAATATTATGTTAATGGCTTTTCAACTTCATTGCCTGAAGATGTTCAATTTAAGGCTTTACGTTCTGTTGTTGGATTTGAAAATGTGAAGTTTTTTAGACCCGGTTATGCAATTGAATATGATTATTTTCCACCTACACAACTCAAACACACTCTGGAAACAAAACTAGTTGAAGGCTTGTTTTTTGCCGGACAAATAAATGGAACCACCGGCTATGAAGAAGCTGCTTCACAAGGTTTAATGGCGGGAATCAATGCACATTTAAAGGTTCATGAAAAAGACCCCTTTATCTTAAATCGTAATGAGGCATACATTGGCGTTCTGGTAGATGATTTAATTACCAAAGGAACTGAAGAGCCCTACAGAATGTTTACTTCAAGAGCAGAGTACAGGACACTTTTGCGTCAGGACAATGCAGACTTTAGGCTTACGCCAAAAGCTTTTGAAATTGGTTTAGCAGGAGAAAATCGAATGAAACGAATGGAAGAAAAAGAATCAAAATCAGACGGTTTTGTAAAGTTTTTTAAAGAAACCAGTTTTTTGCCTGAAGTGATGAATCCAATTTTAGAGAAAAAAAACTCGGCTTTAGTGAGTCAAGGGGACAAACTATTTAAAGTGTTTTCAAGACCCAACATTACACTGGTTGATATGAGAAAAATACCGGAAGTTGAACACTATATCCAAAACAATGAGTTGGACACGGAAGTCTTAGAGCAAGTCGAAATTCAAGTAAAATATTCAGGGTATATTGACAAAGAAAAGAACAATGCAGACAAATTAAACAGGCTTGAAGGAATTAAAATTCCGCCAGATTTTGACTACAATGTATTGAAATCAATTTCTTTTGAAGCTAAAGAAAAATTAAACGCCATACGCCCTGCCACCATATCACAAGCCTCGCGCATAAGCGGTGTGTCTCCAAATGATATTTCGGTGATGTTGGTTTATATGGGAAGGTAATGTTCCACGTGAAACATAATTAAAGTTCGAGCCTTGATTACACCAAGAAAAATTTATTTAAAAACAAAAGACTACCTTGTATCGGGGGAAGAATTTACACTCATTGAAAACGATTATGGCGATATTCTCCAAACAACCCCCGTGCCCGATTTACATAAATTACCTGAGTATTACAAGAGTGAAAAGTATATTTCGCATACAGACACCAGAAAGTCCTTCACAGAAAAAGTATATCACGCCGTCAAGAAAATTACATTAAAACAAAAGGTTGCATTGATTACAAAATTGAATCAAGGTACAGGAAAACTTCTTGATGTTGGCTCGGGAACCGGAGATTTTTTAGTCGCTGCCAATCAAGAAAATTGGACTGTTTTTGGCGTCGAACCCAATGCGGTTGCAATTACGCTTTCTGATAAAAAAGGCATACACGTTTCAAAGGAATTACAAGAAATTTCAGAAACCGACTTTGATCTTATCACACTTTGGCATGTTTTAGAACACGTCCCCGATGTTGAAACCTATATCCAAGAAATTTCAAAAAGATTAAAACCCGGAGGAACTTTACTCATTGCCGTCCCCAACTATAAATCAAAAGATGCAACCCATTACAAACAATTTTGGGCAGCCTATGATGTGCCCAGACACCTTTGGCATTTTTCAAAAGAGGGAATAGAACGCCTCTTTTCCAAACACAATTTTTATCTGGTACAAATAAAACCTATGTGGTTTGATGCTTTTTATGTGAGCTTGCTTTCCGAAAAATACAAAACCGGAAAAAGCAGTTGGCGAAAAGCTATTTTCAGAGGATTGCAATCAAATCTGTCAGGATTGATTTCAAAAGAGGTTTCTTCTCACATTTACATCCTTAAAAAGAAGTAAAAGCCCTTTATTTTTGATATAAGAGCATTTAATTTTTAAACGATAATTGATGTGCTTAAAATTTTGTTTCGCATTGAGAGAGCGAAATTTAAATGCCATTTCAATAAGAAAAACGCATACAAGTCAAAATTAAAATAAGATTATCTTATGTTTCAGGCTAGCTGCTTTTTATGTAACAAGCGCGTCAATTGAATGGAGAGATCTGTGAAGATAATTTTAGCATTTCCGTTTCTCTCGATGTGATAATTTGCCTTTTCAAGTGCTTCAATAATTTCCAGAATATTTTCGCCGTGCACAAAAGGTGCAAATTTTTCCAATGCAAAATTAGGGTCTTCAATTTGGAGATAGACCAAGGAGGGTGTTTTGTAATTCAACAGTAAAGCCTGTCTAAAAAAGGAAACACAATAGTCTAAAAACTGCTTTTGAACCTCTCTTCCCATGGAAGCGATGTTTTCGCTCCACTCAAGTAAATCCTGAATCACCGCTTTATTTCCTTTGGCTCTAAAAGCCGCTCGTATCCAAACAATCACCCACTTTTCAAAAGAAGCATCTTCGCTTTGGTTTTTAAACAATTGGAGTGCCTTGTTGTATTCGCCAGTAGCTTGACGGGCATATCCTTTGGCAATTTCATAAGCGACATTTTCCCGTTGGGCAAGCCCTTGGGCAATGGCTTCCTCAGATAATAACTGAATTCTAAGAATTTGACAACGAGAGGTAATCGTGGAAAGCAATTGTTCATCATCCTCTGTGATGAGGATAAAAACTGTCTTATCGGGTGGCTCTTCCAATAGTTTCAGGATTTTATTGGCACAGGCTGTATTCATTTTATCTGCCATCCAAAGAATCATCACTTTATGGCCTCCTTCATATGCTTTTAGCGAAAGTCTTTTTACCATATCCTGCGCCTCATCAACACTAATGAGTCCCTGCTTTTTTTCTATGCCAATTTTATGATACCATTCAAAGAGGTTTCCGTAGGGATTTTCAAGTACAAAACTGCGCCAGTCCTCAATAAAATGAGAAGATACGGGATGTTTTTTAATTTGCTCATTGGCTGCAACCGGATAGACAAAGTGCAAATCGGGGTGGGAAAGTTTGTTTATTTTAAGGTTGCAAGATTCATTTCCACCGGTATTTTCAACGCCACAATTTTGACATAAAATATACTGTGCATAAGCAACAGCAATGGGCAAAACTCCCTGACCCACAAAGAGTTGTGCGTGAGGAATGCGCCCATTTTGAACACTTGTAATGAGGTGGTTTTTAATATGATCGAGTCCTAAAACGTCTGTAAAAAGCATACACAAAGATAAAGTGTTCTTTGGGGATTTTACTAAAAACTTTTAAGACTTCTTCCAGAAAATAATGTGGATAAAAGGGATTGAACATAAAACTACTAAAAAGGGCATCTGAAAACAGTAACTTTTTATCAGTTATTCAAACAAAACAGTTGGCAGAAAAAAGTATCTTTGTTTTTCAATTTCAATAAGATGAAAACCCTAAAAGACTTTAATTTAAAAAATAAAAAAGTACTCATTCGAGTTGATTTTAATGTACCACTCAACGACGCCCTTCAAGTTACAGATGACACCCGCATCAAAGCAGTAAAGCCAACAATCATTAAAATTCTTGAAGACGGTGGCAGCTGTATTTTGATGTCACATTTGGGCAGACCTAAAGACAAAGAGCCTGAATTTTCACTCAAACACATTGTTAACAAAGTTTCGCAAATCATAGGAGTTCAAGTAAAATTCTCAAATGACTGTGTGGGGGAAGAAGCAACAAAAACCGCTGCAAATTTAAAGCCCGGCGAGCTTTTGCTCCTTGAGAATTTAAGATACCACAAAGAAGAAACAGATGGCGATATCAAATTTGCAAAACAATTGGCAGCTTTAGGTGATTTTTATGTAAACGATGCTTTTGGCACTGCCCACAGAGCACATGCTTCAACAGCTATTATTGCTGAATTTTTCCCTGAAAACAAATGTTTTGGAGCACTTCTGGAGCGCGAAATAGATAGTATCAATAAAGTCTTAAAAAACAATCTAAAGCCGGTAACTGCTATCATTGGCGGGGCAAAAGTCTCTTCAAAAATAACCATCATAGAAAATATACTCGATAAAATAGACCATTTGATAATTGGAGGCGGGATGGCATTTACCTTTGTAAAAGCTAATGGCGGAAAAATAGGTGATTCTTTAGTCGAGGATGATAAAATGGATTTAGCTCTTCATATACTGGAGCAGGCAAAACAAAAAAAGGTTCAGATACACCTTCCCGTTGATGCCCTTATAGCCGATAGTTTTTCTGAAAACGCAACCACAAAGGAGTGCCCAATTGATCAAATTCCTCAAGGCTGGATGGGATTGGACACCGGGCAAAAAACCAATGCTCTTTTTGCTGAAGTTATTAGAGGTTCTAAAACAATCCTTTGGAATGGCCCGGTGGGCGTTTTTGAAATGAAACCCTTTTCTCACGGAACCATTTCTATGGGAATTGCCATTGCTGAAGCCACAAAAAAAGGATGTTTTTCGCTTGTGGGCGGAGGCGATTCTGTAGCAGCTGTGAAACAATTTGACCTTGAGGATAAAGTGAGTTATGTGTCAACAGGCGGCGGAGCTATGCTGGAAATGCTTGAAGGAAAAACCTTGCCCGGTATTGCTGCCATACTAGAATAAGGCAATAGAAAACAGATGAATGCGTTTGTAAAATAAATTTTTATTATTTTGCAGCTTAAACCTAACTTTAAAAATAATGAGTAAAATACTAACTCCCCTGCTTTTTACTTTGTTATTTTCTTATGCGTTTGCCCAAGAACACAGTCTAGAAAATCAACAAGCCCCAGTTTCAGAAATAGAAATAGATCAAATTTCAGAGATTGAGCCTCTATCTTTGCTTGATAGCATAAGAAGTGCTTTTCAAATCCATCAAATAAGCTCTGAAATTGATAGTTTGTGGGAAAAAGAACTCTACAATTCAGAACTTTTTGACGAAATGAATGCTTTTATTAAAGAAGCTGATACACTCCGGGAAGAAACAGTTCTTGAGGATCTACCAACAGATCTTTTAAAAGAAAGGCTAGCACTGCTTGACGCAAAAACTCCTTTTAATATTGCCTATTCTCCAGCCCTGGAAAACATTATAAAACGCTACTTGAGCAGTAGAAAAAAATCCTTGCAGCGTTTAATGAATTTAAGCAATTATTACTTTCCTATGTTTGAGCAGGAATTGGATAAACACAACATACCTTTAGAACTCAAATACCTTGCTATTGTAGAGTCTGCACTGAATCCAAGAGCAAGGTCCAGAGTGGGAGCAACGGGTTTATGGCAGTTTATGTATCCCACAGGCAAAATGTATGGTATGGAAGTAACTTCCTATGTTGATGAACGATCAGACCCATTGAGAGCAACAGAATCTGCCGCAAAATACTTAAGTCTTTTACACTCCATGTTCAACGATTGGGATTTGGCTTTGGCATCATACAACGCCGGTCCGGGCAATGTGTCCAGAGCAATAAGACGTTCTAACGGCGAAACCAATTACTGGCTTATAAGAGATAATTTACCACGAGAAACAGCCGGTTATATCCCCGCCTTCTTGGCTACCATGTATATTTTTGAATATGCAGAAGAGCACGGCTTCAAATTGCCAAAATCCGGTTTACCCTATTATGAAACAGACACAATTCATATCAAACAAACTCTTAGTTTTGATCAAATAAGTGAGTTGATTGATATACCTAAAGAAGAATTGCAGTTTTTAAATCCCTCATATAAGTTGGATATTATTCCATTTATAGAGGGTAAAAATTACACACTTAGACTTCCTCTCGATGTTTTAGGCACTTTTGTGAGTAATGAAGAACTGATTTATGCATACGTAACGAAAAAAGCAGAAGAAAACAAAAAACCATTGCCGGAATTTTTTGCTCAAGAACAGCAAATTACTTATCGGGTTAAGAGTGGTGATTTTCTTGGAAAAATAGCCAATCAATACGGCGTTAGCGTAAATAACATAAAAAACTGGAATAACCTGAAAAGTAATAATCTGCGCATTGGTCAACGTCTCAAAATCTATCCCAAAGGGCAAAAACCAAACCCAACAGCTGTTACACAAAGTAGCGTTTCAAATAGCACAACAAAGGAATATGTGGTAAAACAAGGCGACACCTTATGGAGTATCGCTCAAAAACTCCCGGGAGTAAGTGTTGATAATCTTAAAAAGTGGAACGATATTAGTGGTACTAATCTAAAACCCGGAATGAAATTAAAAATCTCAAAAGGGTGAATTAAATATATGCCAACACTCTAAAATTTTAACAATGAGAAAACATCTTGTAGTTGTTGCTTTCCTCTTTTTAGCATTGATTTCCTGTGATGAGACTAGAGAACAAAAACAGGCAATGCTGCCTTCTTCTTCCGGAAACATAAACAACCTTCAGGTAGTTATTGACGATGAGCTGTGGGAAGGAGAAGTGGGAGAAACAATTAGAGAGCTATTTGCCACAACGGTCATTGGCCTTCCGCAAGAAGAACCTCTTTTCAATATCAATCAATTACCCCTAAATTCCTTTGATGGTTTTACCCAAAAAAACCGAATTTTCATTTATATAAAAAAAGGAGAAGAAAGACAATTTAGGCCCGCCATAGATTATTATGCAAAACCACAAAACGGAATCTTTATAAGCGGTAATTCAAACGAAGAGCTTATCAAACTCATAGAAGAAAAAGCCGATGAAATCATACAAAGTTTTCAAAAAACCGAAATCAAAGAAAAACAAAGAAGGATGTCTCTTTCCCTTTTTGATTCAAAACCCGTTAAAGACAGCCTGGGAGTCAGTTTTATTGCCCCGTCAGTATATCGCATCGGGAAGCTTACAAACAATTTTGCTTGGTTGAGAAAGGATATCCGCTCCGGAGATTTAAATTTATTGATATATGAAATGCCGCTCTATTACTTTCAAAATGATTCAACACGCATTCAGGATATAATTAAAATGAGAGATTCTATTGGGAAAGCCCATATTCCCGGGCCGGTTGACAACAGCTATATGATTACTGAAAAAGCTTATTCACCCTACCTTTTTGAATCTGAAGTCAATGGAAAATTTGCTTATCAAACTAAAGGAACCTGGGAAGTGTATAACTTTTTTATGGCAGGCCCATTTGTGAATTACATAATAAGGGATGAACTAAACAACAGAAATCTGGTGGTTGAGGGCTTTACCTTTGCACCGTCAATCGATAAAAGAGATTATCAGTTTGAGTTGGAAGCCATCATTCAATCGCTCAAATTTGAATAAAAAAAATCCGCTATTTCAGCGGATTTTTAGTTTTTATAAAGGATTATTTTTTATCAATTGTATTGGCGTCATCCTCTTTTTTATCTTCTTTGGAAGCATCTTTAAATTCTTTAATACCGCTGCCCAAACCTCTCATCAATTCGGGGATTTTCTTTCCGCCAAACAACAAGAGCACAATTACAACAATCAAGGCGATTTGCCAGGGACCAATAGCTAAGGGAAATAATACAGCATTCATAGTTAATGTATTTAGATAACAAAGTTAACAAGAAAAATCCAATCCCTTACTTTTTTAGGTATTTTCTTCGATTTCAACATACGAATTTCCTTTTGTTTTTGTTTTATATTTGTTGAAGAACTTAAACAATAATGCAAGAGCATAAAAAAAGTAAAAAAATTGTAAAAAAGCTACTTCATAAGTATCGCTTGGTGATTCTCAATGAAGATACTTTTGAAGAAAAGGCTTCTTTTAAGCTCAATAGACTTAATGTATTTGTGTTTTCAATGCTCTCTGCATTATTTCTTGTGGGCATTACAACAGTGATCATTGCTTTTACCCCTTTACGAGAATATATCCCGGGATATTCATCAACCCAACTCAAACAGCAAGCAACTGAACTGGCATATAAAACAGATTCAATTCAACGCGTTTTACATTTAAATGAACAATACCTTGCCTCAATCAAACAGGTTTTAACAGGAGATTTGACAATAGAAGAAATAAACAGAGACTCAATTCAGGCTATCAATAGACAGGAACTGGAAAACGTAGATTTAACTCCTTCAAGAAAAGACTCTCTTTTAAGGGAGCGTGTAGCTCAGGAAGAGAAGTACAATATTTTTGAATCTTCATCAAATTTGATAACCAGTGTTTTATTTCCACCGGTAAATGGTTCAATTTCTGAACCCTATAACTTAAAAAACAAACACTATGCAGTTGATATCGTTGTTGCAGAAAACACCCCTGTAAA
>DAINOA010000002.1:0-57755 GCA_036735625.1 Planktosalinus sp.
TTTATGCAAAGTATGACTTGAACACAATTTTTAAAGACAACCCCGTTGAGCAACGCAACGTCTCATTGGGCTTGCGCTGGGATATGGATTAAAAAGGGTATGTAAATATGAAAAAATCAATATATATATTATTTCTAGTGGTTTTGTTTTATGGAATGTATCACATAATTGATGCTATTTATTTTAGTGAGCTAAGAAAAGTAATAAATCAATTTGTAAACCACATGGGTTTTAGTCACATTATAACATATACTTTAGTCGGGCTTCCTCTTTTATTAGGAACGATGATAATAACAAAATTTAAGTCATTATTTGGTGCGCTCGGGCTAAATGCTGCAATTTTTAAACCATTCTTATTTGCTTTGATTTGCACAACCCCAATGTTTATAGGATATGCTTTGGTTTTTGAATTTAATAATGAGGTTAGTACAAACCAAATTTTAATTGGTGTCCTTGCTGCTGCATTATTTGAAGAAGTATATTATAGAGGTTTTTTGTTTGGGATGTTGTATAAATTTACACGATTTGGTTTTATACCCTCGGTTTTAATTGGAGCACTGTTGTTTGCATCAGCCCACTTATATCAAAGTAGTGATTTGATCACAATGATTGGAGTTTTTTTTACCACCTTGTTGGGTGCAGTATTGTTTGCCTGGGTATATGCAGAATGGAAATTTTCAATTTGGGTGCCGGTTTTTTTACACTTATTTATGAACCTTTCATGGATGTTGTTTTCTGCCGGCGATAATGCTTTTGGAGGTTTTTATGCTAATTTATTCAGAATAATAACCATCACTTTAATCATAACAGTCACCTTGTATTATAAAAAGAAACAAGGACTCAAGCTTGAAATTAACAGAAAAACCCTTTTGATGAAACAAAGTTAAATTCCGTCAAATCAAGTTCCATTTTTGTTCAAAAGTTACTTATGTTCTTCATTAGAAAATAAGTAACTTTACTTTTTTAAAATTTAACTCAAAATTTTTATCTTCAGAAGATTTACCGAAGGAAAACTTAATCTAATAACAATTGATTTCAAGATCCACTATAGACCAAGTATTTGAAACCGCCCGAGTAGAGGAGGTTATAGGTGATTTTGTACAACTCAAAAAAGCCGGAAGTAACTTCAAAGGTCTTAGCCCTTTTACAGATGAACGCTCTCCCAGTTTTATGGTTTCACCCGTAAAACAAATTTGGAAAGATTTTTCCAGCGGAAAAGGAGGAAATGTTGTCGCATTTTTGATGGAACACGAGCATTTTACTTATCCTGAAGCCATCAAGTTTCTTGCAAATAAATATGGAATCGAGATTGAAGAAACCGAGCAAACCAACGAAGAAAAAGAACAGGCAAACGAACGTGAAAGCTTATACCTCGTTAGTGAGTTTGCCAAAGACTATTTCCATACGACCCTTTTAAAAACCGAAGAAGGTAAAGCCATTGGGCTTTCATATTTTAAAGAACGTGGTTTTACCGAAGAAACCATCAATAAATTTCAATTGGGATATTCGCCCAATAGTTGGGATGCGTTTACCACTGAAGCCATCAAGAAAGGGTACAAACTAGAATTTTTAGAAAAAACAGGATTGACTATTGTCAAGGAAGAAAAACAATTTGACCGGTTTAAAGGCAGGGTACTATTTCCCATTCTAAGTATGAGTGGTCGCACACTAGGCTTTGGGGGTAGAATTTTAACAAACGATAAAAAAGCTGCAAAATACCTCAACTCACCAGAAAGTGACATCTACCATAAAAGTAAAGTGCTATATGGGATTTTTCACGCAAAACAAGCCATCGCAAAAGAAGACAATTGCTATCTGGTAGAAGGTTACACAGATGTTATTCAGTTTGCACAAACTGGCATTCACAATGTGGTTTCTTCCTCAGGAACCGCATTGACTGAGGAACAAATAAGGCTCGTTAACCGTTTGACCAAAAACATTACCTTGCTATTTGATGGTGATGCTGCCGGTTTGCGTGCATCATTACGAGGCGTAGATTTGATACTGGAGCAAGGAATGAATGTCAAAATTTGCACCTTTCCGGAAGGCGAAGACCCCGATAGTTTTGCACGAAAAAATTCGCTGGAGGAGCTCACTCTTTACTTGGAAGAAAATGCCCGCGATTTTATCAACTTTAAAGCAGCTGTTCTGGTAGATGAAACCAAAAACGACCCTGTTAAAAAGGCAGACACAATCAGAGACATGGTAGTGAGCATTTCAAAAATTCCCGATGTCATCAAAAGGGAGATTTACGTTCAGGAATGTTCCCGCATTATGGATATTTCTGAAGAAGTTTTGTTTAACAGCCTCGCTCAGATACTTTCTAAAAACAAAAAAGAGCAAGCAAAAGCAGCCTCAAAAAATACAGAGAAGCCCTTTGAGGTTGTAAACCAACAAAACAGACCTACAGAAAAGATTGATGTAAAATTCCAGCTCGAAATGAAAATTATCGAGTTATTGCTTCTATATGGAGGTGATGAAGAACTGTTTGAAGACTTAATACTTCACACCAATGAAGATGGTGAGGTTACTCTCTTGCCTGAAAAAAAGGAATTGAAGGTGTATCAAAAAGTTTTTTTAGACTTACAACAGGACGAAATGGAGTTTACAAACCCTGTTTTTCAAGAATTGTTTAATTCAATTATCGCAAATTATCAAAATGAAACCCATTTGCAAACAGAAAGTTTCATAGCCCAACTTGAATTTGAAAAAGCAAAAATCATCACTGATATTTTTATGGAAGAAGAAAAATATCACCTGCACGATTGGGAGCGAAAAGAAATTTATGTAAAAGATAAAAAACAGTCCATAAGTCAGTTACTCAACGAAACTATTTTACACTTAAGAAAATTACTCATTGCCAGACAAATCAACAGTCTCGCTAATGAAATAAATCAAAAAGAGGAAGAAGCAAAACAAGAATTGCTTCAAACGATTTTGGAATATAAAAAACTGGAAGTAATGCTTTCGCGAAAGTTGGAAACTGTCATCAGAAGATTTGATTAAAAAAAAAGGCTGTCAATCAAGACAACCCTTTTATATTTTATAAAATCGAAAAAAGTTTAAAATCAAACTTTCAGCTAAACTGGAACATTCTCGATTGATGTATCAAATCTGCCAGATTATCTACTTTTAATTTTTTGAGTAAGCGCGTTTTGTATGTGCTCACAGTTTTTTCATTGATTTCTAGAGCACTTGCAATATCTTTATTTCGCTTGCCATTAGACAACAGATTAAGCACTTCGATTTCTCTGGAGGATAGTTTTTTATACCTGCTTAAAACACTGCTTTCACCCACATTTCTGCTAGTAAAAGTTGTGGTGAGTTCATCGTTGAGATAGACGCCTCCTTTGGCAACTTTATTAAGTGCTTTGGTAAATAACTTTGTAGAAGCTGTTTTAGAAACATAAGCAGAGGCACCTGATTTTATAGAACGCAATGCATAGATTTCCTCTGGATGTGTAGAATATATAAGAACTTTTAGCTTTGGAAATTCTGCTTTAATTGTTCTAAGAACAGTAATGCCATTTACCTGAGGCATATCAATTTCCATAATTAAAATATCAGGAAGCTGTTTGCGTAAAGACTTAAACATCTCTTCGCCATTATTGACCTTATCTATGATAGAATAATCTGTATTTTTTTTGAGGAGACATGAAATCCCTTTTCTGGTCATGGGATGATGGTCTGCTATAATAATAGATGTCATAAGTGTGAGGTTGATCTATTGTTAATAATCAGTTCGATAAAATTTGTAGGAATGTTATTTATGCTTTGTAAATAATAGACTACAAAACAAATGTATTAAAATAGTATGTTCGCTACACTGCTTTTCGTTAAAGTTCTTGAAAATTCGTTAAAATACACAAGCTATCTCAAACTCAATGGAATTTCACAAATGGGTATCGGTTTCATTTTGTGTTGGTTAGCACTATTGAGTTTTTTATAGATTAAAAAAACTTCTTTCTCTCTGCCCGCAAAATTATTAATAGTCTCTCCTTTTTCATCTTGAAGCATGGCCCATTCAAGCTCGTCATAACTGGCACCCAGCTGGTCTTCATCAGAGCGATCATCGCCAAAAAGCCCATCTGTAGGTTTGGCTGTCAAAATTGTTGAGGCTATTTGTAGGAATTCACCAATATCATAAACCTCACTTTTCATCAAATCGGCTATGGGACTCAGGTCCACTCCGCCATCACCATATTTGGTATAAAAACCCACTCCAAAGTCCTCCACTTTGTTGCCTGTGCCGGCTACCAAATAGCGATGCAAGCCGGCGAAATAATAAAGCGTTGTCATTCTTAAACGTGCACGTGTGTTGGCAAATGATAAATCAAGTAAAGGATTTACTTCAACAACCGGAACCTGCGATTTAAAAGATTCAAAAACCGGTGTTAAATTCACTTCAACAGTACTCACATTACTGAATTTTTGCTGAAGGTTTTTGATGTGCTCTTTGGCTCTGTTTACTTGGTTCATTGACTGGTGAATGGGCATTTCCACACAAAGTGTTCTCATTCCTGTTTTTGCACATAGTGTTGAAGTTACCGCAGAATCAATACCACCACTCACACCCACAACAAAACCATCCATTTTGGCATTGATGGCATACTCTTTTAACCAGTTTACAATATGTTTAACAACTTTTTCAGTCTGCATTTCATTAGATTATTGAGTTAATAGTACCTTTGCACTTTTGCTAAGCTAAGATAAAATTTAAAGATACTATTTTCGTTAAAATTATACGAATTGTCATTCACCATAAATATGAAATATTTTACATTAATACTGTTTGTTCTCTTTTTCTCCTGTACATCAGAGAAAAAAGTTAAGGAAGAAATTCTGGCATTACCTGTTAAAGTAAAAATTGACCGATTTGATAAAAAATTTGCCGCAGCCACCCCTGCTAATTTGCAAGGCCTAAAAGGGGATTACCCCTTTTTATTTCCCACTCAGTTTCACGATAGTATTTGGATTCAAAAAACTAAAGACACCTTGCAAAAGGAATTGGAAAGGGAAGTTTCAAAAGTGTTTTCAGATTTTTCAATTTATGAGGAAGAGATTATTTTATTATATCAGCACTTAAAGTTTAACTTTTCAGATTTTAAGGAGCCAAGAATCATTACACTTATTTCAGATGTAGATTATAGAAACAAGGTAGTGGCTACAGATAGCCTTGTGCTGGTGGGTTTAGATAATTTTTTGGGAAGTGACCATTATTTTTATACCGAAATTCAACGATATGTAGCTAAAAACCTTCGCCCAATACAACTCACTCCCTCAATTGCTGAAGCGATTATAGAACCTTATATCACTCCTCCAAAAACGCGAACATTTATTGATGTAATGGTCTATTATGGAAAGATAGCGTATTTAAAAGAACAAGTGCTTCCCCTTTTTGAAGAAGCTGAAATTATGGGATATACTGCTGAAGAACTAGACTGGGCAAGAGCCAATGAAGCAGAAATATGGCGGTATTTTGTAGAGCGCGAGTTGCTTTACAGCACAGATCCAAAACTCGCAGGTCGTTTTATTAACCCTGCGCCTTTTTCAAAATTTTATCTTGAGCTCGACAATGAATCACCGGGAATGTTGGGTCAATACATGGGTTGGCAAATCGTTAAGGCTTTCGCCCAAAACAATGAAATTGATTTAAAACAACTGCTCGCCTTAAGCGGAGATGAAATCTATAAAAACTCAAAATTTAAACCCAGAAAATAATGACAAAAACACATAAATCCACCATTGAAATTGACGTGACTCTTGACGAAAATAAAATCCCCGAAAAACTTCGATGGACAGCAGCAGATGGTGGTGTTCAAAATGAAGAAACCAAAGCCGTGATGCTCTCTGTTTGGGATTCCAAAAACAAAGAATCACTGCGCATCGATTTATGGACTAAAGATATGCCTCTTGAAGAAATGAAAATCTTTTTTCATCAAACACTCAGCGCGATGGCAGACACTTTTGAACGCGCCACTAACGATGAAAAAATGAGCGCCACCATGCGGGATTTTACAGAGTACTTTGCTGAAAAACTGGAATTGAAAAGATAATTTCACACCAAACCTGACAGGTTTTTAAAACCTGTCAGGTTTAAGGACAAACCATGACAAAACTCCTTTTTATCTACAACGCCAACTCGGGCAAAATCAATGGGTATCTTGATGCCTTGCACAAAGTGGTGAGCCCAAAAACGTATGCCTGCAATTTGTGTGATATCACTTATGGTGTGTTTACAGAAAACAAAGCCTGGAAAAAATTTAGAATATCAAGTAAAATCCCAATGGAATTTCTTCATCTGGATGAATTTAAAAAGAAGTATGCTTCAAAATTTGGCTCAAAACACACCTTCCCTGTTGTGCTACTTGAAAACAAGGGCGAACTAGAACTTTTCATCTCCACTGAGGAACTCAACGGGTTAAAAAATGCCAATGAATTAATTGATTTGATTGCTGAGCGGGAGTAACTCGTTTTCTAGGAGTTGAAAAAAGAATTATTAACCCCACCAATATAATCCAAAACAGCATCCCGCCCCAATCCATTGCTTGACGAAGTCACAAATGAAACCGGGACTTCTTCCCAGGTTTCAAGCAGTTTTTGTTTGTAAATTTCCACATTGCGCTCCAGTGCTTTGGGTTTGAGTTTGTCCGCTTTCGTGAAAATAATACTAAAAGGTATTTGACTTTCTCCCATCCACTGCATGAATTCCAAATCAATGGGTTGGGGCTCATGTCTAATATCCACTAGCACAAATGCCAAAACGAGTTGTTCTCTTTTAGAAAAATAATCTGTAATGAATTTTTGAAATACTTTTTTACTGCTTTTGGAAACCCGCGCATAGCCATAACCGGGCAAATCAACCAAGTGCCAGTTTTTATTGATCAAAAAATGATTGATGAGTTGTGTTTTGCCGGGGCGACCCGATGTTTTTGCCAGACTTTTGCGCTGCATGAGCATATTGATCAATGACGATTTTCCTACATTTGAACGTCCAATAAAAGCGTATTCAGGAAGTTGAGATGCAGGGCACTTGGCAACAACACTGTTGCTCATCATAAATTCAGCCGATTTGATTTGCATGATTGTTTTTTAAATTCCGCGGTCAGTAAGCCACTTATCAAGAATGATATTAAAATCTTTGGGATGTTCCATCATTGCTGCGTGTCCACATTTGTCAATCCAAAATAAATCAGAGTCTGGAAGCAACTCATTGAATTCCTCAGCGACGTTGGGAGGCGTGACATTGTCATTTTTACCCCAAATAATACAAGTAGGGTGATGCATATTGGGTAAATCTTTTGCCATATTGTGTCTTATGGCACTTTTAGCAATAGCAAGTGTTCTTATCAACTTATTTCGGTCGTTGACGGTTTCATAAACCTCATCGACAATTTCTTTGGTGGCAACAGCAGGATCATAAAAAACACCTTCCGCTTTTTTCTTGATGTATTCATAATCACCACGTTTGGGATAGCTTTCGCCCATAGCGCTTTCATACAAACCGGAACTTCCGGTGATAACAAGTGCTTCAATATGTTCTGGGTATAATTTGGCACAAAGCAGCGCTATGTGTCCACCTAGTGAGTTACCCAAAAGAATGGCCTTTCCTAAATTTTTATGAACAATAAAGTCTTTTACGTAAGTAGCAATGTTTTTCACATTGGTTTTTAAAAGGGGTAGATTATAGATAGGAAGCTCTGGTAAAATCACTTTGTATCCCTTATCTGAAAAGTGTTTGGTAACCGTGTCAAAATTACTTAAACCACCCATTAACCCGTGTAGAATGATTAATGGCTTCCCTTCACCAATTTCAAAATAACTGAATTTACCTTCGCTCTTTAAATTCTTAATCATAAAACCGCTTGCTTTTACAATGACAAATATAGGTATTTCAATGTTATGAATAATTTTTGAAATGGGAACTATTTGAAGTTTAATTTTTATAACTAATAGATGCTTTCAAATTTATATTCTCTTCAACTTCAATTTCTTCAAACTCGTTTTTTTACAACTATTTAAAGCTTAATTGATTGAAAAAAATCAAAACTTATCAACAAAGTGGTAAAAAGTGGTAAAAAGTGGTAAAAAATAAATATATTTGAATTTGAAAAATAGAACCTAAAAAATCATGAACAATCTCATTGGGACATTTGAATGCAAAGCAGACGCCAAAGGGCGTGTGATGCTGCCATCTGCATTGCAAAAGCAACTGGCCCCCATGTTTGATAAAGGATTTGTACTTAAAAGAGCTGTTTTTCAGCCGTGTTTGGAGTTATACCCAATGGAAGAATGGGAGCAGTTGATGCTCAAAATAAATAAACTCAACAGGTTTAGTAGAAAAAACAATGATTTTGTGAGACGGTTTACGGCGGGTGTGAAAGTCATCGAGCTGGACACAACCGGAAGATTGTTAATACCCAAAGACCTCATTGGTTTTGCGGGTATTAGCAAAGAAATAGTTCTTTCATCTGCAATCAATATTGTGGAAATCTGGGATAAAAACAACTATGAAAAAGCCATCGACGACGCAGCAAATGATTTTGCAGACCTCGCTGAAGAAGTCATGGGCGACAAAAACAATGGAGATGACAATGTATCATAATCCGGTGTTGTTAAATGAATCTGTTGAAGGTTTACAAATCAAACCTAATGGGGTTTATGTCGATGTGACTTTTGGTGGGGGAGGTCATTCCCAAAAAATTTTAGAACAACTGGGTGATCGCGGAAAGTTATTTGCATTTGACCAAGATGCAGATGCCATAGAAAATAGTATTGATGATTCTCGCTTTTTGTTGATTCACCAAAACTTCAGGCACATAAAGCGATTTTTAAGATTGCATAACATCACAAAAGTAAATGGGATTCTTGGAGATTTTGGCGTTTCATCACATCAGTTTGATGTTGCAGATCGTGGTTTTTCAACACGTTTTGAAGCCAATTTGGATATGAGAATGAATCAGAACGATACCATCTCAGCTTATCATATTGTTAATGATTACAGTGAGAATGATTTGCGTAAAATCCTTTTCCAGTATGGAGAATTGAAGACTGCCGCCGGTATGGCTCGATTGATCATTGAAAACAGAGGGGAGGCACCCATCAAAACGAGTGAAGATTTGAAAAAAGCAATGGGAAGGTTTTTGCCAAAACACAGAGAAAATAAAATATTGGCTCAGGTGTTTCAAGCCATTCGCATAGAGGTAAATCAAGAAATTCAGGCACTTAAAGAATTTTTAATGCAAACTACAGAACTCCTGACTTCCGGCGGAAGATTGAGTTTGATTTCTTACCATTCACTAGAAGACAGACTGGTAAAACGATTTATAAGAAATGGTTTGTTTGAAGGAGAGCCTGAAAAGGATATGTATGGACACGTGGATGTTCCTTTTAAAAAAGTAGGAAAGTTAATAGTGCCTTCAGATAAAGAAATAAAAGAAAATAACAGAGCTCGCAGTGCAAAATTGCGCATCGCAGAACGCTTGTAATAAAATCAATATGAGAAAAAGTATTTATGACATATTGAGAGGAAAGTTTTTAATCAATGAAGACGCCTTAAAAAACTGGAAGTTTATCATTTTTCTTTCGGTGCTCGCTTTAATAATGATTTCTAGTGCTCACAGTGCAGACAGGAAAGTACATGAAATAGCTAAATTAAATAACGAAGTAAAAGAATTGAGGAGCGAATTTGTTGATATGCGTTCCAAGTTAATGAAGGTAAAGATGGAAAGTAAAGTGGTTGCTCAAATGGAAAAAAAGGGTTTAAAGCCCTCCACAAACCCACCACATAAGATTAAAATCAAATCACAAAACGAAGACTAATGGCATTTGAAGATAAAAACATACTACATCGACTTTACATCATTGCAGGATGTTTGTTTGTTTTTGTACTCGCTATTTTGTTCAAAATTGTTAACATACAGTTTGTTGAAGGAGACAGGTATAAGGAACTCGCAAAAGTAAACACTACAAAAAACTTTACCATTCCCTCAAACAGAGGAAATATTTATGCAGATGACGGAAGTTTATTAGCAACTTCGGCACCCAATTATGATATTCGGTTTGACGCTGTCACGGTGAGTGCAGAAAATTTTGAAAAAAATATTGTTCCCTTGTCAAATGCACTTGCAAAAAAATTAGGTAAATCATCAGGGCATTATCAAAGTATTCTCAGAAATGCTCGGGCAAATAAAAACAGATACCTGCTTATTACTAAAAATCAAGGTTACTCAGATTTTCTTGAGATTAAGTCATTTCCACTTTTTAATCTGGGGCCTTATCGTGGGGGTTTTATCGCAGAGCAGAGTACTGTTAGAGAGCACCCAATTGGTAAAATTGCAGAGCGCATTGTAGGTTATGAACGCCGCGACCATAATGGGGATACGTTGAGAGTGGGACTGGAGGGAGCTTACAGTAATTACCTAAAAGGTAAAGACGGAAAGCGTCTAAAGCAAAAAATTGCACAAGGCCAATGGAAGCCTATTTTTGATGAAAACGAGATTGAGCCACGGGATGGTTATGATGTCATATCGACTATCAATGTAAATATTCAGGACATAGCTCACCACGCTCTTTTGAAGCAATTGGAAGAATATGAAGCAGAGCATGGTACTGTGATTGTAATGGAATCCAAAACAGGTGAAATCAAAGCCGTTTCAAATCTTGGAAGAACCTCAAAGGGCACCTATTATGAAAAACTCAATTATGCAATAGGTGAATCACACGAGCCGGGTTCGACCTTTAAAACAATGGCTTTTATAGCAGCTTTAGAAGACAAAGTAATAGATACAAGCACAGTAGTTGACACCGGAAACGGGGTCTATAGTTTTTATGGAAAGAAAGTGAGGGATTCCAGAAAAGGAGGACACGGTAAAATATCTATGGCTCGCGCAATGGAAGTATCATCAAATATTGCTATCGCAAGGGTGATTGATGAAAATTACAAAGACAGGCCAAAACATTTTGTTGAGATGCTCCAAGCGATGCATTTAGATGAGAAATTAGGATTGCCTATTCTAGGTGAAGGAACGCCTAAAATTCCACATCCGGCTGATAAAACCGGCTGGAGCCGAAATGCTTTGCCTTCTATGGCTTATGGATATGGAGTATCAATCACACCTCTTCAAACATTGACATTTTACAACGCTATTGCAAACAATGGTGTGATGGTAAAGCCTAGGTTTATTAGACAGGTAAAAGCTTGGAATAAGGAAATTGAAACTTTTGATGTAGAAATCATAGATCAAAAGATTGCATCTGCTGAAACACTTCAAAAAGTGAGAGAAATTCTAAAAAATGTGGTAGAAAGAGGTACCGGAAGCAGACTTTATTCTCCTGATTTTTCAATGGCCGGAAAGACAGGAACTGCCCAAACTGAATACTGGATGGAAGACTGGGCAGAAAACCCTAGATATATCTCCTCTTTTGCAGGCTACTTTCCTGCAGATGATCCAAAGTATTCTTGTATAGTAATCATTCACAAACCTAAAGTGAGTACTGGTTATTATGGTGTTGACGTTGCAGGGCCCGTTTTTAAAAGTATTGCTCAGAAAATTTTTATCGATTCGCCCAATTTTGATTATGTAGAAAACCTCAATGTACTTCAGGCAACTGTCGAAGCTGATTTTCAAAAGTATTATAAACTGGCCCAAAGGGAACAAAAAAATATTCCAAATGTGAAAGGAATGCCAGGAATGGATGCAGTTTCACTTTTGGAAAACTTAGGGTTAAAAGTAAAAGTTACCGGAAACGGAAGGGTGAAATCTCAATCCCTGCAAGAGGGTGAAACAATTGAAAAAGGAAAACAAATTATACTGGAACTTTCTTCATGAATTTAAGAGATATTCTATATAAAGTCACTATAAATGCTGTCGTTGGAAGCACCGACTTGACATTTGGCAATCTGGTATTTGATTCAAGAAATGTTTCACTCAATGATTGTTTTATTGCCATCAAAGGCATACAGTCTGACGGGCACGAGTTTATCAATAAAGCAGTTAATCAAGGTGCGCTTGCCGTTATTTGTGAAGAGCTGCCTGAAGTTATTGTAAATGGAGTCACTTATGTTCAAGTGGAGGATTCAAAAAAAGCACTGGCAATTATGGCTTCCAATTATTTTGGAAATCCTTCTGAAAAAATAAAGCTCATCGGTATAACCGGAACTAATGGGAAAACCACCATTGCTACCTTACTATATAGTCTCTTTAAAAAAGCAGGTTATAAAGTGGGATTGCTCTCAACAGTAAAAGTTATGGTGGATGAAAATGAATACCCCGCCACTCACACTACGCCAGATTCAATTACCATAAATTATTACTTAAACGAAATGGCAATCAACGGTGTTGAATATTGCTTTATGGAAGTGAGTTCACACGGTATTCATCAAAAACGCACCGAAGCACTCACATTTGCAGGCGGAGTATTTACAAATTTAAGTCAAGATCATCTCGATTACCATAAAACCTTTGCAGAATATCGGGATGTCAAAAAAGCCTTTTTTGATCAATTACCCAAAACTGCATTTGCTTTAGTCAATGAAGACGATAAAAATGGCTTGGTGATGATGCAAAACACCAAAGCACGAAAATATACCTATGCTTTAAAAACCCAGTCCGATTTCAAAGCACAAGTATTGGAGAATCAATTTAGCGGATTGTTACTTAAATTAAATAACAACGAGCTTTGGTCAAAATTGATTGGAAACTTTAACGCCTACAACCTATTAGCCATTTATGGGGTAGCTACTTTATTAGAACTGGAAGAGCTTGAAGTATTGAGAATCATCAGCGAACTTGAAAGCGTAAGCGGCCGATTTCAATATCAGATTTCAGAGAAAAATATAACTGCCATTGTTGATTATGCTCACACACCCGATGCTTTAAAAAATGTACTGGAAACCATCAACAGCATCCGCACCGGTAATGAAACTCTTATCACAGTTGTGGGTTGTGGAGGTAATAGAGATGCCGGTAAACGACCCAAGATGGGACACATCGCTTCTGCGCTAAGCAATAAAGTGATTTTCACAAGTGACAATCCGCGTAATGAAGACCCTGATAAAATTATAGAGGAAATTGAAAAAGGTGTGGAGCCCCAAAACTATAAAAAAACAATGGCAATCACAGACAGAAGACAAGCGATTAAAACCGCCTGTCAACTTGCCGAAAGTAATGATATTATCCTAATAGCAGGTAAGGGCCATGAAACATATCAGGAGATTAAAGGAGAAAGATTTGATTTTGATGATTTTAAAATCGTAAATCATTTATTAAAGGAATTAAACAAATAACCGATGCTGTATTATTTATTTGAATATTTAGATCAGAATTATAATTTACCGGGCACAGGGTTGTTTCAGTTTATCTCCTTTCGCTCTGCGATGGCTATAATTTTCTCCTTGTTTATCGCGATTGTTTTCGGAAAAAAAATCATCAATTATCTTAGAAAAAAGCAAATTGGCGAAACTGTGAGGGACCTGGGTCTTGAAGGACAAAATGAAAAAGCAGGCACACCGACTATGGGAGGTTTGATTATTATTATCGCAACATTAATACCTGTATTTCTTTTTGCAAAATTGGATAATATCTATGTCATTCTACTCATTTTCACCACTCTTTGGATGGGAGTCATTGGTTTTATTGATGATTACATTAAAATATTTAAGAAAAACAAACAAGGACTTCCGGGGAAATTTAAAGTTTTTGGCCAGGTAGTATTGGGGCTTATTGTTGGTGCGACTATGTATTTTCACCCACAAATCACAGTAAAACTGGACGAAAATGTCCAACCCAAGACAAATCAAATAGTACAACTGAGTGATCAGCAAATAGCAAATCAGGAAACCAAAGCACTTGTTACTACCATTCCTTTTGTAAAAAACAACGAGTTTGATTACTCGGCATTAATTACCTGGGTGAGTCAAGACTATGCAAAGTATGCCTGGTTGCTCTTTATTCCTATCGTCATATTTATCATTACGGCAGTCTCAAACGGCGCCAATCTCACAGATGGAATTGATGGACTTGCTGCAGGAAGTTCAGCTATTATTGTAATTGCTTTGGGCATTTTTGCGTGGGTCTCAGGTAATGTAATTTTTTCAGATTACCTCAATATTATGTATATCCCCAGAACGGGCGAGATGACCATTTTTATTATGGCTTTTGTGGGGGCACTTATTGGCTTTTTGTGGTATAACGCTTTTCCCGCTCAAGTTTTTATGGGCGACACAGGAAGTTTAACCATTGGTGGAATCATCGCTGTGATTGCCATAGCCGTAAGAAAGGAATTATTAATACCCATTTTATGCGGTATTTTCTTTATCGAAACCCTTTCAGTAATGATGCAAGTAAGCTGGTTTAAATACACCAAAAAGAAGTATGGTGAAGGAAGGCGCATTTTTAGAATGTCACCCATTCATCACCATTATCAAATTAAAGGTTTTCATGAAAGTAAAATAGTAACACGGTTTTTAATTGTAGGTATCATCCTCGCAGTATTAACTATTGTGACACTAAAAGTAAGATAATAATGAAGCGTCTCGTGATTCTTGGAGCCGGTGAGAGTGGAGTGGGCACGGCACTTTTAGGAAAACAAAAAGGCTATGAAGTGTTTGTTTCAGACAAACAAAAAATTAAAGAGAAGTACAAAAAAGTTCTTATACATAATGAGATTGCTTGGGAAGAAGAAACACATACTGAAGCCTTTATTATGAATGCAGATCTGGTGATGAAAAGCCCCGGAATACCTGAAAAGGTTTCCATTGTTCAAAAACTGATGGATAAAGGAATTTCTGTAATTTCTGAAATCGAATTTGCAGTACAATTTACAAATGCAACAATCATTGGAATCACCGGAAGCAATGGTAAAACCACAACAGCGACCTTGACTCACCATATTTTAAAGCAAGGCGGTTTGAATGTGGGTTTGGCAGGAAATATAGGAATGAGCTTTGCAGCTCAAGTAGCAGAAGGAAACCATGAATTTTATGTGCTGGAGTTAAGTAGCTTTCAGTTGGATGGAATAATAAGTTTCAGACCACATATTGCTGTTTTAACCAATATCACTGAAGACCATTTAGATAGATATGATTACAAATTTGAAAACTATATCGAATCTAAATTTCAAATTGTAAAAAACCAACAGGAAACTGATTTTTTTATATATGACGCAGATGATAAAATAATTGAAAATTGGATTGAAAATCATCCCATTGCATCTCAAAAATTGCCCTTTTCGTTACGACAAAAAATGAAAAACGGTGCATATGTAGAAAACGAAAATATAACTATAACAACAGATAATAAAAAAATAAAAATGCCAACAAAGAGTATAGAATTGCAAGGAAACCATAACCTGAAAAATGCAATGGCAGCTTCAACAGTCGCTAAGCTTTTGAGTATTAGAAAAGCAACCATTAGAGAGAGCCTTGAAAACTTTCAAGGAGTTGAGCACCGCCTTGAAACCGTATTGAAAATTCATAACATAACCTATGTCAATGACTCCAAAGCGACAAATGTAAACGCTACTTTTTATGCCCTTGACAGTATGATGACACCAACAGTTTGGATTTTGGGAGGAGTCGATAAAGGAAACAATTATGAAGAATTGCTGCCATTGGTAAATGAAAAAGTGAAGGCTATTATTTGTTTGGGCGTGGATAATGAAAAAATCATCAATGCTTTTGGAAATATTGTTTCTGTTATCACTGAAACACATTCTATGAAAGATGCAGTGCAAATGGCATACAGGCTTGCAGAACGGGGTGATACCGTATTACTCTCCCCCGCCTGTGCAAGTTTTGATCTGTTTGAAAATTATGAAGACCGCGGTAGACAATTTAAAGAAGCCGTAAGAAATTTATAATAGAGAAAGACAATAGATAATAGACAAGAAACCTGAAACCTGAAATGAACAAGTATTTACAACATATAAAGGGAGATAAAGCCATTTGGGCGATTGCTTCTTTGTTGGCTATACTTTCGTTTTTGCCTGTTTATAGCTCAAGTAGCAATCTGGCATATCTATATGGAAACGGGAACACATTAAGTTTTCTTGTCAAACATGGGATGCATCTCATACTTGGATTTCTAATACTTTATGGAGTTCATAAAATACCTTACAATTATTTTAAGGCACTTTCAATTATTTTTCTTCCGGTAGTTATTGTTTTACTGGTATATACTCTTTCCCAAGGGACAACCATCCAAGGAGCCAATGCTAGCAGATGGATACAAATTCCTCTAGTGGGAATCACGTTTCAAACCTCTGCATTTGCAATGGTGGTTCTGCTGGTTTATGTTGCATCTTATCTTACAAAAATAAAGGACAAAGTCATATCATTCAAAGAGAGTATTCTGCCACTTTGGGTTCCTGTTTTTATTGTTGTAGGCTTGATATTACCGGCAAACTTTTCAACAGCAGCGATACTATTTTCCATGGTTATTTTGCTGGTATTTTTAGGCGGGTATCCATTGAGATTTTTAGCTTCAATACTTGCTGTGGGCGTAGTTATGTTATCGCTTTTTGTACTCTCGGCAAAAGCCTTTCCGGGGGTGTTTCCTAACCGGGTGGATACTTGGATAAGCCGTGTGGAAAGCTTTACTGATAAAAAAAGCGCAGAGGAGGGTTACCAGATTGAAAAAGCTAAAATTGCCATAGCCTCAGGGGGTGTTACCGGTCTGGGGCCCGGCAAAAGTGTTCAGAAAAACTTTCTGCCGCAGTCTTCTTCAGATTTCATTTTTGCGATTATTATTGAGGAATTTGGACTCTTTGGGGCGGTTGTTTTAATGTTTTTGTATGTGCTCCTTTTGGTAAGATTACTCATAGTCGCAGGAAAAACAGATACAAGATTTGGAAAATTGCTTGTTGTGGCAGTAGGGATTCCCATCATTTTTCAGGCGATTATCAACATGGCGGTGGCTGTTGAATTATTTCCGGTAACGGGACAAACGTTGCCTCTCATAAGCAGTGGGGGAACATCCATATGGATGACCTGTCTGGCACTAGGTATCATTTTAAGTATAAGTGCCAAAAGGCAGGAAAAAGTAAAAGAAACTAACGAAGAAAACCCATTAGATATATTAAGTGAAACCATATAAATTCATATTGTCTGGAGGCGGAACCGGAGGTCACATTTATCCGGCGATTGCTATTGCTAACGAACTAAAGGCGAGGCATCCCCAAGCCCGCTTTTTGTTTGTTGGTGCAAAAGACCGTATGGAAATGGAAAAAGTACCCAAAGCAGGATATGAAATTGAGGGTCTTTGGATTTCCGGAATTCAACGCGATTTGACACTTAAAAACCTGGCATTTCCGTTTAAACTAATGCATAGTCTTTACCGCTCAAAAAAAATTATCAAAAACTTCCACCCTGATGTGGTTATTGGAACCGGTGGCTATGCCAGTGCCCCGCTTTTGAGAGTGGCCTCCAGAAAAGGAATCCCGTGTCTGATTCAGGAACAAAATTCCTATGCCGGTATTGCCAATAAATGGCTGGCAAAAACAGTAAAAACCATTTGTGTGGCTTACGCCGAAATGGAAAAATTTTTCCCAAAAGAAAAAATTATCCTTACCGGAAACCCCGTTAGACAGGATATCATTTCAATTTCAGAGAAAAGGGAAGAGGCTATTGCTCATTTTGGCTTGGATAAAAGTAAAAGAACCCTTTTAGTCCTTGGCGGAAGCCTGGGTGCCAGAACCATTAACCAACTGGTGGAAAAATCAATCCCATTTTTTCAAGATTGCAATTTGCAAGTGATTTGGCAAACAGGTGGGTATTATTTTGAAATGTATAAAAGACATAACGAAACCAAATTTGTTCAAGTTCACGATTTTCTTTACCAAATGGATCTCGCTTATGCTGCTGCAGACATTGTGATTTCCAGAGCTGGGGCACTCTCAGTTTCAGAATTGTGTATTGTGGGTAAACCAGTCATTTTTATTCCTTCGCCAAACGTAGCCGAAGATCACCAAAATAAAAATGCATTTGCAGTAGCTAAAGAAAACGCAGCCATTTTAATTGAGGAAAGGGATCTGGACATACTTTTTGAAAGCGAATTCAGAATTTTAATTAATTCAGAAGTCAAACAGAACGAGTTGTCAAAAAATATAAAACAATTAGCAAAACCAATGGCCGCAAAAGCCATCGCCGATGAGGTGGATAAATTAATAAGCAGTAAATAAATGATTCAACTGGAGCACATAGAGAACTATTATTTTGTCGGTATCGGCGGTATCGGGATGAGTGCTCTTGCCCGTTATTTTTCTGCTTCCGGTAAATGGGTTTCCGGTTATGATAAAACACCTTCAGAAATCACCAAAGCCCTTCAAAGTGAAGGAATCAAAATCCATTTTGAAGATGACACACACTTAATTCATTCTACCTTTTCAAAAGAAACTACTTTGGTAGTTTTCACACCCGCAATCCCGGTCGAAAATCAAATTTTAAATAATTTCAAAAAGGAAGGATATAACGTGGTTAAACGCTCTGAGTTACTAGGCGAAATAACAAAATCAACCAAGTGTCTTGCTGTTGCCGGTACTCACGGGAAGACAACGACTTCAGCCATTTTGGGTCATCTGCTAGCTTTTGCAAACGAAGAAGTCACAGCTTTTTTGGGAGGGGTTTCAGAAAATTACAATTCAAACCTCATTCAAAGAGGAACAAAAATAACCGTAGTAGAAGCAGATGAATTTGATCGATCCTTTTTAAAATTATACCCTTTTATTGCAGGTATCACCTCAATGGACGCAGACCATCTTGATATTTATGGTGATGAAAATACAATAATTGAGGCTTTTAAAGACTTTGCCGCATTAGTCCCTGCAAACGGATTTTTACTTCATAAAAAAGGACTTCCGTTAAACGGAAAAACTGTAGGTATTGAAGATGAATCTGATTTTGAAGTGCAAAACGTGCGTATTGAAAATGGCGCTTATGTATTTGATTTTAAAACGCCAAATAGTACAATTTACAATTTTACGCTTAACCTTCCGGGTCGTCACAACCTGTTTAATGCTGCTTTAGCTTTGGGTATGGCTGTTTGTCTGGGTACCCCTACCCACATCCTGCCCGAAGCTTTATTGACTTTCAAGGGAGTGAAAAGGCGTTTCTCATATAAAATAAAAACCGATAGTTTGGTCTTAATTGATGACTATGCACACCATCCTGAAGAAATTAATGCCGTGCATCAAGCCGTAAGGGAAATGTATCCCCAAAAAGAGATTCTGGCGGTTTTCCAGCCACATCTTTTTAGCAGGACAAGAGATTTTGTTGAGGGGTTTGCAAAAAGCCTATCTCAATTTGACTATGTGTTGTTGCTTGAAATTTATCCGGCGAGAGAAAAACCTATGGAAGGAATTAACTCTGAATGGCTATTAGAAAAAATTGAAAACCAAAATAAAAAGCTAGTTTCAAAAGACGAGCTTACCGCTGAAATAAAAAAAATAAATGTACCAGTAAATATGATACTGGGAGCAGGAGATATAGGAGAAGAGGTTAATGTAGTTGTAAAAAATTTAGGCTATGAAAATTAACTGGGATTACATAAAATTTGGATTGCTCATGCTTTTTGTAGGCTTTCTTTTTGCATTCAGTTCCCAGCGTAATGCGCAGCGATTTTTAGTCTCCAAAGAGGTAATTTTCCTTGAAGATGACAATCATTTTATTTCTTATTCAACGGTTAATAAATTGTTAATACAAAATAATGAAGAGGTTACGAGCATAGCTAAAGAAATTTTAGATTTGAACGAGATGGAAAGTAGGCTTAATAACAATCCTATGATTTCCAAAGCTGAAGTGTTTGTTTCGGTTGACGGTGTTTTAGGGGCAAAAATAATACAACGTAAACCTATAGCTAGGGTTGCAGCATCGACACCTTTTTACATAGATGAAGATGGAATGGAGATGCCACTTTCTAATGAATATGCCGCGAGAGTGCCACTTATTACTGGAAAGACAATCACCAATTATAAATCGTTAAAGGCCCTTTTGTTAAAAATCAAAGAAGATAACTTCTTGAAAAATCACATTGTAGGAATACACATTGAGCAGGATGACGAGTTGATTTTTTATTTGAGGGTCTATGATTTTAAAATAGAATTTGGTAAACCCGTTAATATTGATAAAAAGTTTCAAAACTTTAAAGCTTTTTATCAAAAAACACTTAAAGACAGTACGATTACAGACTACAACTTAGTAAATCTAAAATTGGAAAATCAAGTTGTTGGAACAAAAAAGTAAGATATGGAAAACAAAAATTTCGCAGTTGGTTTAGACATAGGAACCACAAAAATTGTAGCGATGATTGGTTGTTACAACGAGTATGGAAAAATGGAAATCCTTGGAATTGGTAAAGCCAAAAGTCTTGGAGTACATCGAGGTGTGGTCAACAATATCACACAAACCATACAATCTATTCAACAAGCTGTAGAAGCTGCAGAGACCAACTCAGGAATTCAAATCTCTGAAGTTGTAGCAGGCATTGCCGGCCAGCATATTAGAAGCCTTCAGCATAGTGATTATATTACTCGCAAAGATGGAGAGGAAGTTATCAATGAACGCGATATAGAAACCCTTTGTAACCAAGTGCATAAACTGGTAATGCTTCCCGGTGAAGAAATCATTCATGTACTACCACAGGATTATAAAGTGGACGGTCAAGCCGAAATCAACGAACCCCGAGGCATGTATGGAGCCAGACTGGAAGCAAACTTTCACGTTGTAGTAGGACAAGTAACCTCTATCAGAAACATTGGCAGATGTATCAAAAGTGCCGGATTGGATTTTGCAGGCATAACCCTAGAGCCCCTTGCTTCAGCAAACGCTGTCTTGAGTCAGGAAGAAAAAGAAGCCGGTGTAGCATTAATCGATATTGGAGGGGGTACAACAGATTTAGCCATCTTTAAAGACGGTATTATTCGTCATACAGCAGTGATACCCTTTGGTGGAAATGTTATTACTGAAGACATCAAAGAAGGCTGTTCCATCATAGAAAAACAGGCCGAAATGCTAAAAATAAAATTTGGCTCAGCCTGGCCGGGAGAAAACAAAGACAATGAAATAGTATCCATACCCGGATTAAGAGGAAGAGAACCTAAAGAGATCACACTTAAAAATCTCTCAAAAATTATTCACGCCAGGGTAGTAGAAATCATTGAACAGGTCTATGCTGAAATAAAAGCCTACGGTCACGACGAGCAAAAGAAAAAACTCATTGCAGGAATCGTAATTACAGGCGGTGGAGCAGAACTAAAACACCTCAAACAACTAGTAGAATATACAACCGGAATGGATACCAGAATTGGTTTTCCAAATGAACACCTTGCAGGTAATAGTAATACAGAAACCTTAAGCCCCATCTATGCAACAGCTGTAGGCTTGGTGTTAAACAGTCTTCAGAAAAATGGCAAATACAAAGTAGAACCCATACAAAATGAAGCAAAAACAAATGATGAAGAAAATCTAACACCTGAAACCAAAGACAACCAAAGCAATATACCAAAAGCCAGAAAGAGTTTCTTTGAAAAATGGGCAGAAAAGTTTAAAGAGTTTTTAGACAATGCCGAATAAAAAAATAGAATTTACAATTTCAAAATAGAATAGTATGAGTAGCAACAACGAATTTGAAAACATCGCTTTTGACCTTCCTAAAAACCAGTCCAATGTCATAAAAGTCATTGGAGTAGGTGGAGGAGGAAGCAACGCCATTAACCATATGTTCCGGCAAGGAATAAAAGGAGTCGATTTTGTGATTTGTAACACTGATTCACAGGCACTTGAAAACAGCCCGGTGCCCATCAAAATTCAGCTTGGAGTATCACTCACAGAAGGTCTTGGTGCAGGAGCAAACCCAGAAATCGGAAAAGACGCAGCTATTGAGAGCATGGACGAAATAAAATCAATGCTTTCAACAAATACCAAAATGATTTTTATCACCGCAGGGATGGGTGGAGGTACAGGTACAGGAGCAGCACCCATTATTGCAAAAATGGCAAAAGAGCTTGATGTGCTCACGGTGGGAATCGTGACCATTCCGTTTCAGTTTGAAGGAAAAATGCGTAATGACCAAGCACAAATTGGTGTTGAAAATTTAAGAAAAAATGTGGACTCCTTAATTGTTATTAACAACAACAAACTAAGAGAAGTTTATGGTAATTTAGGCTTTAAAGCAGGCTTTTCAAAAGCTGATGAGGTGCTAGCTACCGCTTCACGCGGAATCGCCGAAGTCATCACGCACCACTATACTCAAAACATTGATTTACGTGACGCCAGGACCGTTTTAGCAAATAGTGGCACTGCCATTATGGGAAGTGGAACTGCTGTGGGTTCAAACAGAGCACACGAGGCCATTACAAAAGCACTAGATTCACCACTGCTTAATGACAATAAAATTTCAGGAGCTAAAAATGTACTGCTACTTATCGTTTCAGGCTCTGAGGAAATTACAATTGATGAAATTGGCGAAATAAGTGACCACATTCAAAATGAAGCCGGTCACGGTGCAAATATTATTATGGGTGTAGGAGAAGATGAATCTTTGGAAAACGCTATTTCTGTGACCGTAATAGCTACCGGTTTTAATGCAGAACAGCAAAACGATATCGTTAATACGGAAACTAAAAAAATAATACACACCCTCGATGATGAGCAAACTGCTGAGCAGGTTTTAGTCTCAAAACAAAAGTCAAACTTTGATTTTGTTACAAAAGAAACGATTGAGTCAAAAGAAGAATCCATCATTAAACATACCCTCTTTGATGAAGAGCTCGAAGAAAATAATCGGGCTTTACCTTTTGAGGACTATATTGAATCTTCAGAATTTTTAAAAAATATTTCTGTGAGTTATGAGGAAATCGCTGTAAATGATATTGATTCATTTGATCAAGACTATGTCAATACCATAAATGTCAACGACTTTATCATTGTTGAAGTAAACTCTAAAATGAATGAACCTGAACAACAAGAAAACCAGATGTTGATGTTTGATTTACCACTCAATGAGACGGAAAATACAACTAATCCGAAGCAAGAAAAAAAAGAAATCAACCAATTTGAAGTTAGAGATTCCATAGAGATAATTCCAGTTACTGAAGTATCTCAAGACGGAATAAAACGCTACAGCCTTGATGACTATCAAAAAGTAGAAGATATGTTAATGGAGTCAAAACCACGTGAAAATATAATGCAGGAAGAGGTTGATGAAGAACTTGTGTTTGAAAGAAAAACAGTATCAGAAAAAGAAACAACTAAAGCAGAAGAAAGTGAGGCAGATCCCTTAAACTCTTCCATTACAGACTTATTGAGAAGGCGCACAGAAGAGCGAAAACAAAAAATGAAAGCTTTTAACTATAAATTCAATAACAGCAATTCACGTGTCGAGGAGTTTGAAAAGCAACCTGCATACAAGCGTTTAGGTATTGAACTTGACGAAACCCAAACTGATAATGAAAAAATCTCCAGAACTACATTATCTATAGATGAAAATGACGAAATCCAATTGAAAAACAACAATTCTTTTCTTCATGACAATGTAGATTAACCTATTTAAAAGTAAGTTTAGTGTTAGATTTGCTTCAAAACCTCATTAACATGTAAATGTTTTTGGGGTTTTTTTATTTCACTTTAAAAATAGATTTAAATAATAAACTTCATACTAAAAAATTTTTCTCAATGTTGTATCTTCGCAGTCCATTAAAAAAAGAAAACAATGAGTTTGCAGGAAAAAGTGATGACCGCGATGAAAGAGGCTATGAAAAGTAAAGATGCCAATGCATTGACCTCATTGCGTGCTATTAAATCTGAACTTTTGTTAGCACAAACTGAAACAGGTTCAAAAGAACATTTAACAGAAGAACAAGAAATAAAAATTCTTCAAAAACTTGTCAAACAACGCAAGGATAGTGCTGCAATTTTCAAAGAACAAGGACGTGAAGATTTGTCTCAGCCAGAGCTTGATCAAGCAGAAGTGATAGAACAATTTTTGCCAGAGCAATTAAATGAAGATGAAATTGCTAAAGTAGTATCATCAATTATATCAAAAACCGGAGCATCCGGTATGAAAGATATGGGCAAAGTTATGGGAATGGTTTCCAAAGAACTGGCAGGAAAAGCAGATGGGAAAACAATTTCAACTATTGTTAAAGAAAAATTGAGTTAATAACTCTTTAATGGCCGCGTAGTTCAACTGAATAGTCCGCCATTGGCGGATCGGCTCTGAGGGTTTTAATAGAGAGAGTATTGAAGAAAATATTGAGTATTGATTGACAAGATTCCCGCCTTCGCGGGAATATGTGAGGCCGCGTAGTTCAACTGAATAGAATATCAGATTTCGGCTCTGAGGGTTGGGGGTTTGAATCCCTCCGCGGTCACGAATAAATGTTGCAATAAGAAAAAACGCCAGGTTTACTTGAGCGTTTTTTTGTTTGCAAGCTTATAAAAAAATGCTTTTCTTCGTGTCAAGAATGTTTAACCCTTAATAAAATGTCACCCGCTTTTGTGGGTAATAGATATGAAACAAATACTTGGAATTGGCTCACGCATCAATCACCCCCAGTTTGGAAAGGGAGTTGTCACAAACGTAACATCCAAAATGTATTGGGTTACCTTTTTAGAAAACGGCTTGGAAAACATAACTGTCAATGACTATTTTGAAGTCATTGAAGCCGTAGAAGATGAAGTGGATACCGTAAGCTTTTCGGAAGTGGAAGAATCGCTTAGGGATATTTTAAAGCGCTGGAGTGATATTACAGAAGTAGTTCCAATAGCAGACAAATGGCGGGGTGGGACAATGATTCTTCAGCCCAAAGACAAAACACTTTCGTCAAAAGAAGTGCCAATAGATACCTTTTTTAATAAAATTGTGATGCTTCGCGATCGCTTGCGAGTGATGGAGCAAAAAATCAATGCCTCAAAAGAGCTTGATGCAGACATTAAAATTGACTTGCAACAATACATCACACGTTGCTATGGCAGTTTAACCACCTTCAATATTTTGTTCAAAAACAATTCACAGCATTTTGTGGGTGATTCCTCAAAACGGGAATAATTGAATTTTAATACGAATTTCCCTACCTAGGCGTTATTGTATTAAATCGTCTAAATGGAAAATATTCCATCTTTACTTCAATTCATTGATCCCCAGAATAATTACAATTGGCTAGCACCTTATGCTTATACGATTGTATTTCTAGGAATTTTCTTTTTTCTTTTTAAGGTTTTTGAACACCATTATAGTCTGTATTTTGATAAACCTCTTTACAGACATTTTGTGGTTTATAAAAACTTAAAACCAGAGCAGAAAAGTATTTTGAGAAACCAGTTTTCGTTTTATAATAAACTATCAAGCAAACATAAAAGACAGTTCGAGCACCGCGTAGCAACCTTCAAACAATCAAAACAATTCATAGGTAGAGATGGATTTAATATAAATGAAACTCAAAAAATTCTAATTTCCGCAGTGGGTTGTATGCTTAGTTTTGGAAGAAAAAACTTCAACTATACTTTGATAGAGGCAGTTTTGATATATCCAAAGGAGTTTTACAGCAAAGCCAATGATGCGTATCACAAAGGCGAATTTAACCCAAAACACAAAGTTTTGGCACTATCCTGGGAAGACTTTGAAAGAGGATATGAAATCACAAACGATAATCTCAATCTGGGTATTCACGAGTTCATGCACGCGATGCAATTGGAAGCTATGACAGGAAAAGACCCTGACTCTGCCAGGTTTATGAAACATTTTAAAAATATTTTGAGACGATTGACAAACCAAGAGTTGAAAGATAAACTCGATAACACACGATTTTTTAGAGCCTACGCTTTTACAAATCAATATGAATTTATGGCGGTGCTGGCTGAATATTTTTTTGAATCCCCTTCAGAACTCAAACAACATTTTCCGGAAATCTATAACTACAAAAAGAAAATGCTGAATTTTAATTTTGGGGGGTATTAGATTTTAAAACACGATGTAAAATGCACCGAAAAAGAAAACCGGTTAAAAGCAGAACAATACCTGAAATAATTACAACAGAATTTAGTGATAAAGCCATTGCTAAACATCCCGCCAGACCCATCACAGGTATCCAATTGGGATACAACCGGTCTTGTTTGGCTTGTTTTAAAGCGGCTATATTGGTGATGCTGTAATACAACAATATGGTAAACGCTGCTGAAGCCAAAACAAAAGTAAAGGTTCCGAAATAGGTTAAAAGTGCAATTATGGTTGCAGTAAATAAAATGGCAATTACCGGGACTTTTCGTTTGTTGTCAGTTTTTTGAAACACCGGAAAGAAATCGTTGTTGCGGCCCATAGCAAAAAGCATTCGGCTGATGCCCAGAATCTGGCTGAGTAAAACACCCAGCATAGCCGTGCAGGCACCCAATGCAATAATAGTTTGAATAAATGGCGTTTGAAGTTCATCAGCTACAAGCTGTAAAGGTGAAGCACCTTTTGCCAAAGCTTCATATCCAATGACACCAATGGCAGTTACTGAAACCAAACCGTAAAGGATGATGGCTGATACAATTGTGATGATGATGGCCTTTGGTATGGTTACTTTCGGGTTTATCACTTCTTCAGCCAATGTAGCGATGCGGGCATAGCCCGTAAAAGCAAAAAACAGCAAGGCAGTTGCTTCGGCTATTCCAGGAATGCCAAAAGGAGCAAACGGCGTGAAATGTTTTGATTGTATTTCGGGAACACCACTGACTACAAGATAAAGTAAAGAAAGGATTGTAAAACCTACAATGATTATGTTAAGCATCCCGGCTTTCTTGATGCCCAATAAGTTGGCTATTGTCAAAAAAACTATAGCAGCAAGTGCCAGGATTATCGGAGTGCCTAAACCGGTGAGTTGGTAAAAATAACTTCCAAAGCCAATAGCTACAACGCTTCCTGCAGACAATTTACTAATCAGAAACATCCAACCTGCCGCAAATCCAATTAATGGATTCAATAAACGGTTTCCATAATCATAAGTGCCGCCGGAAAATGGAAATTGTGCTGCCAGTTGTGCTGAACTCAGGGCATTGCAGGTTGCGATACAACCGGCAATAAATAGACCGATAAGAAATGCCGGGCCTGAGATACCCGCAGCTACTCCGGTTACCACAAATATTCCGGCACCGATGATGGCACCCAAACCAACACCAACGGCGTCTTTTAGGGTCAGGCTGCGTTGAAGTTGATTAGTGAGCATTTTTAATAATTATTTAAAATCAAATTATTCATCAAAGAAAGAGTCTAAACCAATAGGAGAAAGGTTTAAAGTGGGGATTTTCACATTAAAGTGTGATACATTTTCTTTTGCGTGACAAGCGTTGCACTGAACAGTAAAGTTTTGAAACGCTCTTCGGAAAATGGCGGTATCTTTTTCTTTTAGGCTACTTTTCATTTCCGGAATGGCCACATCAATAAAGTGGTCAGCAGACGGTGCCCTTAGTGGTCGGCGTTCAAGGCCATCATAGAGGGTGAGTTCTATTTTTTGTAACTGATATTCAGCGTAAGGCCAGTTGGCATCCATTCCTGCCCAGTACAGTTCTTGATAGCGATAACCGGTTTCTACCATAGTCATGTCAAAACCACGAAAATGACGTTCTATTTTTTCCATTTTTTCCTGTTCTGTACCCGTAATCCAATCGCCTTGGGTGTAGACTGACTTTTCTTTACACGAAAGAATCACGGCTGCAAGTATGAAAAGAGTAAAGCGTTTAGACATATAAGAAACTTAAACTGCAAGATAACAGAATTACTGATTTTATAAAAACAATCAGCAAAGGTGTTGCTCAAATTAACAAAATCTTAAAGAAGGAGATTTATCCATTCACTTGTTTGTTCAACTTTTGAATGGTTTGTAAAGGGTTTTCAGACCGAAACACAAAACTACCCGCTACCAACACATCTGCACCGGCTTCAACGAGTTGAGAGGCATTTATACCGGTAACGCCCCCATCTATTTCAATTTTAGTGGATGCACCGTTTCTCTGGATAATTTCTTTGAGCTGTCTCACTTTTTTGTAAGTGTTTTCGATAAAGCTTTGCCCACCAAAACCCGGATTCACGCTCATCAAACAAACCAAATCAATGTCCTTGATAGTATCTTCAAGTAATGAAACATTGGTATGTGGATTTAATGCAACACCGGCTTGCATTCCTTCGGCTTTAATGGCCTGCAGTGTTCTGTGGAGATGAGTACAAGCTTCATAATGCACAGTGAGTATGTTTGCTCCTAAATCTGCAAAAGTCTTGATATAACGATCAGGATCGACAATCATCAAATGCACATCGATGGTTTTTTTGGCATGTTTTGAAATAGCTTCTAGAACAGGCATACCGTAAGAAATATTGGGTACAAATACACCATCCATAATATCAATATGAAACCAGTGGGCTTCACTTTCATTGACCATTTCAACATCACGTTGAAGATTGCCAAAATCGGCTGCAAGAATGGAAGGGGCTATTTTGATGTTCATAATAAGATTGTTTTTGCAAAGGTAATAAAGATATGGAAATGATGGGAGTTTAATTTATCTTAAGCCCTCCCTTTGGGAGGGTTTGGGTGGGCTCATGAAAAATCCCCGGTAATCAGCCGGGGATTCATTCATCAATCAAAAAACGAACAGTTAGTGATAACTGTTTGTTGCTTTAATTTGGGTTTAACCCAAATAGGTTTTTAATATTTTACTTCTAGAGGTGTGTTTTAATCTTCTAATGGCTTTTTCTTTAATTTGTCTCACACGTTCGCGTGTTAAATCAAAGGTCTCGCCAATTTCTTCCAACGTCATTGGGTGTTGGTCACCAAGGCCAAAGTAGAGTCGTATTACATCAGCTTCACGAGGAGTCAATGTTTCCAGTGCTCTTTCAATTTCTGTTCTTAAAGACTCATGCAATAAAGCTCTGTCTGGGTTTGGAGACTCTCCACTGCGCAAAACGTCATACAGGTTTGAATCTTCACCTTCCACAAGGGGTGCATCCATCGATACATGACGGCCGGAGTTTTTCATAGACTCTTTTACGTCATTGATGGTCATATCCAGTTCTTTGGCAATTTCCTCAGCAGAAGGTGGGCGCTCATGTGATTGCTCAAGAAAGGCAAACGTCTTATTGATTTTGTTGATAGAACCAATTTTATTCAAAGGCAAGCGCACAATTCTTGATTGTTCTGCTAAGGCTTGAAGTATCGATTGTCTAATCCACCAAACAGCATACGAAATGAATTTAAAACCACGTGTTTCATCAAAACGTTGTGCCGCTTTGATGAGTCCTAAGTTTCCTTCGTTAATTAAATCAGGAAGCGTTAAACCTTGATTTTGATATTGCTTAGCAACAGAAACCACAAAACGCAAGTTGGCCTTTGTTAGTTTTTCTAAAGCGCGCTGGTCGCCTTTTTTGATTTTTTGTGCTAATTCAACTTCTTCGTCTGCGGTGATTAAGTCAACTTTTCCTATTTCTTGTAGATACTTGTCAAGGGACGCGGTTTCTCTATTAGTAACCTGCTTGGTAATTTTGAGTTGTCTCATGTAAGGGATTTACAGTTTAAAAGACTTGCTACAAAATGCTTTTTTACCTATTTAGAACTATCGGATTAACTCTGTTATTACCGACCAAGAGTTATAACCCTTGCTTCTCCGGAAGCGTCTTTTCAGTAAATTCTATTTTGTAACAAGTCTTGATGTATTTAAATAAATGTCTTGTTCAAAAAGTTATACGTAAGTAGGTACGAAAATGTTACAAAAAGTTATAAAAAAACACCTCTAAATTTTTAGAGGTGTTTTTTCTGTTATTCAAGAGTGGGTTTTTAATCCCTTCTCGGCTTTCTGTCTTTGTCGTTTCTGCCTCTGGAATCCCTTCCACGGTCATTTCTGTCATTGCGGTCACGTGGTGGTCTTTCTACAAAGCCTTCCGGTTTTGGCAATAACGCTTTACGCGAAACTTTTTCCTTGCGTGTTCTTGGGTCAGTACCAAAGTGCTTTACCTCAAACTCGTCACCCATATTGACCACATCAGAAACATTTTCTGTGCGTTCCCATGCCAATTCTGATACGTGAAGGAGTACTTCGTTTCCTGGAGCATCGAGGTATTCTACAACAGCTCCAAAGTCAAGCATTTTGATGACTTTTACCTTATAAACACCACCTACTTCCGGCTTAAACATCAACGAATCAATTTTAGCAAGAACTGCATCAATTCCGTTTTGGTCTGTTCCAAGAATTTCAACAATGCCTTCTTCAGTAACTGGGTCTTCGTTAATAACAATCGTGGTTTTAGTGGCTTTTTGAAGCTCTTGAATCACTTTTCCACCGGGTCCAATCAAGGCACCAATAAATGCATTTGGAATGGTGGTAGTGACAATTTTTGGGGCGTGTGGTTTCACTTCTGCATTAGGTGCAGGAATGGTTTCTACCAGTTTTTCCAAAATATGTAAACGACCGTCACGTGCTTGTTTTAAAGCATTTATAATGACGTCATAGGGCATCCCTTTAATTTTCATATCCATTTGACAGGCGGTAATGCCATCTGCAGTTCCGGTTACTTTAAAGTCCATATCACCCAAGTGATCTTCATCACCAAGGATGTCTGAAAGTACAGCAAATCGCTCACCGTCTGAAATCAATCCCATAGCGATTCCCGATACCGGCTTGATCATTTGAACACCGGCATCCATCAACGCCATTGTGCCAGAACAAACTGTTGCCATAGAAGATGAGCCGTTTGACTCCAGTACTTCAGAAACAATTCTCAGTGTATAAGGGCAATCTTCAGGAATCATGTTTTTTAGTGCCCTCTGAGCCAGGTTTCCGTGACCGATTTCACGGCGAGAGGTTCCTCTTAGCGGGTAAGCCTCACCGGTTGAAAAAGGAGGGAAGTTGTAGTGTAGGTAGAATTTCTCTTCTCCCTGATGTGTGGGCATATCAATGATGTTTGATTCTCTCGATGTTCCCAAAGTAACTGTTGCCAGTGCCTGAGTTTCACCACGAGTAAAAATTGCCGAACCGTGAACTGATGGCAAATAATCAATCTCACACCAGATGGGGCGGATGTCGGTAGTTTTTCTTCCGTCAAGGCGCAATCCTTCAGCAAGGGTGAGCTCTCTGATGGCTTCTTTTTCAACTTTGTTGTAATAGGTTTTGATTAAAGCGCCTTTTTCTTCCAATTCTTCTTCGGTAAAAAGTGCTTTAACTTCGTCTTTTATATTTGAAAATGCTTCGCCACGTTCCTTTTTGCCCAAGGCACTCTTAGCTACTGCATAGACTTTGTCGTAAGCAGCTTCTTTGATTTTGGAAAGCATGTTTTCATCACTTTTAGCCGGCTCATATTCACGTAAGGTTTTTTTACCAACCGCTGCAACCAGGCGATCCTGAGCTTCAATTTGTTTTTTAATGGCTTCATGTGCAAATCTGATGACCTCAACCATTTCTTCTTCTGAAATTTCTTTCATTTCGCCTTCCACCATCATCACAGAGTCCATAGATGCACCAATCACCATATCAACATCCGATTCAAGTAGTTGACTTCTGCTGGGGTTCACAATAAATTCGCCGTTGATTCTTCCCACCCTCACTTCTGAAATAGTACATTCAAAAGGAATGTCAGACAATTGAAGAGCGGCGGAAGCAGCAAGACCTGCAAGTGCATCGGGCATTACTTCTTCGTCGTGAGACATCAATTGAATCATCACTTGGGTTTCAAATCTATAATCAGAAGGGAATAATGGGCGCAATACACGATCCACAATTCTCATCGTTAATACTTCACCGTCGCTGGGACGTGCTTCCCTTTTAAAAAACCCGCCGGGGTAACGACCTGCAGCGGCAAATTTTTCACGGTAATCTACCGTTAAGGGGAAAAAATCCATTGTTGATGGTGTATGGCTGGAAACAACTGTACACAGCATCATGGCTTTTCCCATTTGTACAACTACAGACCCATGGGCTTGTTTTGCTAATTTTCCGGTTTCGATAGAAATTGTTCTACCATCACCAAGGTCAATGACCTCTTTGTAAACTTTTGGTATCATAATAAATTAAAAATAAACACGCGTTATTGCATGTTTGATTAAACAATGGTCTGTTGTGTTGTGTAGTAGTGTTGACCAATGAAAAACTAAAAGTGTAGCTTTTTCAGAAGCTCACAAAGATAAGGATATTTAAATAAAAAAAGGGGCATTTTGCCCCTTTAAAATTATTTTCTTAATCCTAACTCTTTTACAATAGCACGGTATCTGTTGATATCCTTTTTCATCAGGTAATCAAGTAAAGATCTTCTTTTACCTACCAGTTTAACCAAAGAACGCTCGGTGTTGTAATCGTGAATGTTCTTTTTCAAGTGAGCTGATAAATGCTCAATTCTTGTGGTGAAAAGGGCGATTTGACCTTCTGCAGATCCGGTATCTTTTTCAGATTTACCGTGTTTTTTAAAGAGTTTTTCTTTGTCTTCTTTTGTTGGGTACATGCCAATATTGTTTAAATGATTTTTATGTAAAACTACCTCTCTGGTAATCAGTCGGCAAAATTAATAAATTTTATTTGTTTTAATACCCTTTTCAAGAGATATTTCGCAATAAAATTGATAATTTTAAGTTTTAGTGTAATAACTCTAAATCAATATATTATGAACTTTTCAATTTTTAAACCAAGTTTCGCATACTTAATGTGTTTTTCATTCTTGCTTTTTTCGTGTAGCAGTGATGAAGAAACCGTTGACGAAGTTGAATTCTCTCAGGAGGATAATAAGATGGCCACACAAGTAGATATGGTTTTTGAAGGAACACTGAACATCATGGAAACTGCTTATTCAGAAGAGGAGGGTAGATCAAATAGTTTTTTCCCACCTTGTGCTGTAATTTCAATTTCACAATCGGGCGATATTATTAATCTTGAAATTAATTTTGGAGAGGGATGTACATTACCTGATGGAGCTTTTGTAACAGGAAAAATATTCTTGTCATATGGTCCTATTGTAAATAATACCCGGGTTATTGATTATACTTTTAATGAATTCACTTACAATGAACATTCAGTAAGTGGAGGAGGACAAATAGAAAGGATATTAGAAAATCAAAATGGAAATCCGCAGTCAACAGTTAATGAGACAATCACTGTTGGTTTTCCTGAATCTACTGTTACAGCAACCAGAACTGGATTAAGAATTGCTGAATGGGTTGAGGGTGTCGGCTCAGGTAGTTGGTTGGATAATGTTTTTCACATTACAGGAAATTGGAATACAACCTTTTCCAATGGATTTAACAGAAGTGGTGTGGTGACAGATAAACTTGTTAAAAAAACAAATTGTGCCTATTTGGTGAGTGGTGTCATTGATATTCAACAAAATGGACTGAATGCATCGCTCGATTTTGGAGAGGGTGAGTGTGATAATATGGTAACCCTTTTGTTTAACGGCCAGCAATATATTATATTACTTTAATTTCATGAAATAACAAATATATAATAAAGGTTTTGTGAGACTCGCAAAACCTTTATTATATAATATAAAGATAAGCAGATCTTTAAGGATTGTTTGAATTTAACTTTTAAAGAGCAATTCTCCTAAATATCAAATTTATTTATTTTCTATCAGTTCAAGTCTCAAATCTGCTGTACCTTTGTAATATGAACAAAAAAGTTGCCCTTCGCGATTTGGGTTTAAAAGATTTTAAAGAAACCTGGGACTATCAGGAAACGCTGTTTCAGTCGATTATTGATACCAAAATTAAAAACCGAAGAGAGGATGCCGGTTTAGAAACCCAAAATTATTTTCTTTTTGTAGAACATCCACATGTTTATACTCTTGGTAAAAGTGGAGATATGAGTAATTTACTGCTCAATGAACAACAACTCGCAGCTAAAAATGCCACTTTTTACAAAATCAATCGGGGAGGAGATATTACTTATCACGGGCCGGGTCAAGTGGTAGGATACCCTATTTTGGATTTAGAGAACTTTTTTTCAGATATACACAAATACCTCCGATTTTTGGAGGAAATGGTAATTCTCACACTTGCAGAATACAATATTAAAGCAGAACGGTCAAAAGGTGAAACAGGCGTTTGGCTTGATGTAGGCACTCCCTTTGCTCGAAAAATTTGCGCTCTTGGTGTGCGCTCCAGCCGGTGGGTCACCATGCACGGTTTCGCATTTAATGTAAATTCAAATTTGGGTTACTTTGACAATATTATTCCTTGTGGAATCAAGGAAAAAGCCGTTACTTCACTTCATGTTGAATTGGGGGTTGCAAGTGTTTCTATAGAAGAGGTAAAGCAAAAATTAATCAAACATTTTACAACACTTTTTGAAGCCAAAATTGCAGATTTTTATTAATTTTTGATATTGATGATTCCGAAAAAATTGAATTTATGGATGTTCTAAACCTAGATATTTCTACAACCTTACTTGGTCTTTTCCTGGGAATTGGACTTGCTGCTGCTTCAGGCTTTAGGGTTTTCCTGCCTTTGTTTGCACTCAGTTTAGTGATACATTTTAACCTGGGTGATTATTTAGGTCTCGGGCTTTTATCTGAATCTTTTGAATGGGTTGGCAGTACAGTGGCTTTGGTTATTTTAGGAGTTGCAACAATAGTTGAAGTTTTTGCATACTACATCCCTTTTGTTGACAATTTTCTCGATACAATTGCGGTCCCACTTGCAGGTATTGCGGGTACCTTGATGGTTGCTTCTCAATTGATAGACCTGCCAGACGGAATTGTGTGGACATTGGCAATTATAGCCGGTGGAGGTACTGCCTCATTGATTGGTGGAACCACGGCAACAGCAAGAGCAGTATCATCTGGCACTACAGCCGGTTTAGGTAATTCTGTTGTTTCAACTTCAGAAACGGGTGCCTCAATAGTAATGACCCTATTTTCGTTTGTTTTGCCAATCGTGGCGTTTGTTTTGGTTTTGGTTCTTTTTTTTGGAAGTTTTAAGTTCTTACGGTTTTTTAGAAAAAAAAATAAAACATAGTCGCTGCATTAAATAAATTAGATTTAGAATTTGTATCGTCAATTTACTTCATAAAGCACCACCTCTTTTGATCCTCCTTTCACAACGCCATTTGGCCTGCCATTATTGGTAGAATCACCTAGTTCCATTACAGAGGTTCCATAAACCGGAAAGTTTAAAAGCAATTCCCCCAAAGAGTTGTAAACATAAGTGCGTTGCTGCTGTAAATCGGTTATGGAAATCAAAATTCGGCGGTTACTTACAGATATTTTGGGAGTGGTATAAAGTCCAAAGGGTAACTCTACTTTTTGATTGTTGATGCGCAAAATATTGTCATCTAAAGTGGCTTTTGTCTTTCCGGATCGTTCCCAAACCACATTTTTAGATGAAGAACCCAGGTTTTGGGTTGATACATTTCCGCTTTGGTTTATTGACACCTTTTCATCTTTTGAAGTTAAAAAGACAAAATTTCCATCTTCTGAATAGATGGAGCTTTCGCCGAAATCAAACTTAGAATTAACACCAACCCTTATCTTACCTGTTCGGTTAAGGATGTTGAGCTTTCCATTTTCCTCAGCAATTAATATATAATCTTTGTTTAAAATTCTGATGTGTTTGGGAGGAAGCACAACTTTTGATTCTGCCTTTTTGAAAGTAAAGCCACTCACCGATTTGCCTTGTGAGTCATACATTAAAATGTCACTTCCCTGAGTAACTACAAATCTGTAATTCCTGTTGTTATCATAATCAAAAATAGCTAACGGCTGGGTGATGTCATCCTTAAATTTCAATGGGAAAGGGTTTACTTCTTTGCCATTTCTATCAAGAATATAAAAAGTGTTTTTTGTAGTAAACGCCATTTGAATTCTGCCATTGCGCAACAAATCAACTTCCTGAATATCCCCTAAAATGGCACCATCCAGTTGTTTGCTCCATTGAACTCGTCCTTGTGCACTAATGAGGTGAAGCTTGTTTGCTATATCTTGAACAACAATGTCTTTTCCTTTAGAAATATGATTTGAAAAAAATTGGGGTCTGCTTAGCAATTCATTTTCAAGGTTGATGGCAAAAACCTGAGAGACCCCTGTACCGCGATTTTGAGCGTGTGTTTCCATAACAATGCCATTTACGTGTGCAAAATGACTGTCATAAACAAATTGAAGAGCCAATAATCGATGGCTGTCTAATTTTAAATCGCTCAAATTTTTCTTATTTGCATCAGCCACTTTTTCAACGATTTGCTCTTTTAGATTGGGTAAAATTCCCATAAGAAGAATTGTGCTTTCACTACTCAATTTTGCCTTATGTTCCTCATAATATGGTAAATTTCCAAGTGTCGTTTTGTTTAAAAACTGGGTGATAATTTCTTCAAGGGTGGAGAGGCTTTCGCCGAAAACAAAAAAGTCTTCAAGTTGAGCTGCATATTTTGGAGTTGACGTAATCAAAGGGGTAAACGAATTTTTAAATACAGCAGTGTCTATTAGTTTTTTAATGGATACATCTCTAAATTCGGCGTAATTTTCAAGAAGGGGTTCTAAAAGTTCTTTTGTAATATTTTCGCCAATAGCGTGCATTCCAATAATTTTTTCTGAGCCTTTTGTGATAACACCAATTTCGTTCAACGAAGCAAACAATGCTGCATTATCTGCAAGCGTATCATTTTTTTGCTGAAAGGGTTCTAGATTTTTTTGGATTACATCAAAATCGTCATAAGTATAAGAAACAAAACCCGAAGCAGAGGTGGGTGTAACCATAGCCAACAAATTTTGCTGGGGATGTGTTCCTTTAAAAACAGATAACAATTGCGGAATGGTGTCATGTGCCAGCACAATGCCGTTCAATTTTAATTGGCCGGGTTGCACTTCAGCATCCAGAGAAATCCAGGAGGCAAAAGGAGGAAGCTTTTCAGTTTTTGGAAAAGCCTTTCGGAGTATTTCATTAAATCGTTCTCCATTTACCATAATTGAAATGTCCTGAGCTCCAAGTGTACTGTAAGCTCTTTCAAATTGAGGGCTTATGGGTGTTAGGATTTTGTTTTTTCGCTTTAGCAAAATAGATTCCAGTGTTTTTTGTGAGCTGCTTGCAATAAAAACGCTGTCAATCATTGTTGTAAAAACAATGCTTTTGTTAAGTGTCAATCGCTGAAGCGAAATTTCACCATAAGTTATAGTTTCAAGAGTTTTTTCAGGGATGGAATCCAGTTCAAAAAGACCCGGGTGTTGTCTTGTGATTAGGGTAAGATGCTGTGTACTGTCATTTTCTGAGGTCATGCTCAACAAGACTTCTGAAACTGGGTTTAAATAGAAGGCAAACTCCAAATTATCTGAAAGAAAAGTATGAAAAGGCATTTTTGAGAACGCCGAAAGAAAACTGTTGTTTTTTATGTCTGATGATAGCGTTGAAAAGTTAGTACTTTTAATTAATAGTGAAGTATCATCAGGGATGTAATGGCTTAGGTTGCCTGTTTTTTCTTTATCTGTTGCACAAGCAATAAAGAGAAAACAAATTATAAAATACAAGAGTTTATTCATAAACCTAGGTTTGTACAAATATAATAAGTTAACAGCGATTCACGTAGAATATTTCCTTCTAAAATAAGAAAACAGTTGCTTTTACATTAGTTAACAAAAAACCAACTATCTATTCACATTTACCATTTATAAATTCACATTTACCATCTACAAATTATATGAATAATATTAATACAATCCACATTAAGTTTATATAAGAAAATTCACAAAAGAGTTGCTAGAAGCATTAAGATTATTGATTTTCAGATTAGAAATGAGTTCGTTGTAAATTATCTTTTTTGTGAAGAGTAACCAAAGAAAATGAAATGCAGACAAAGGGTTTTTCCCCTTTAAAAAGGGATTAATAAATTAAAAACCAGGCTTTTACCTGCTTACTTAACAATTGATTTTAGTATATTTGTCAAATATTTAAAAAATAATAATAAAATGATTGTAATATATATATAAATAATAGAAAATGTGTATTAATGTATAATAATATGTTAAAATAATAAAAATATCTATTTTAAAAACATCATTTAATTGTAAAGTTTTGATGTTGATTCATCTTTAACCTAAACCAAAATCTAAATAAATTCTTTTACTAATTTAAAACCAATTATCATGAAAAATTCTATTTTAGTTTTATTTACTATGCTGTGTGTTGCCAGTGGTTACTCACAAAACACTGAAGACGGGTTGCAAAGTGCAACATACGTAATGACCCCGGAACTCATAAATCTATATGAGCAAAGCCGTGTGCTTGATGAAACAAATGCAAGCTCTCAGGAAATTGAGGCAAATCGTTTGGCTATCAAAGATGCTTGGATGCAGATAAATCCTGAAGTAGGGAACTTGTATAAACCCATTGATACCCAAGGTAAGTTACCTGAAATTATTGAAAACGTTCACATTAACGGTCTTCACTCAACCGGCGATAATGAAGAACGTATTTATGATGCAAACTCTCAAAACCGTTGGGGTACAGATATTCTAATTTATAGTGGATTTGTAGATGGTGGTGTAGATGTTATTACAGACAATTTAGGAGATATCTATACGCTGCACTATGAAAGTTTTGGGACTACTCACATAATTTATATTCACAAATCAACAGATGACGGTGATACTTGGTCACTTTACGATGATGTGACAATTACAGCACCCATTTTGCAAGCACAATTGATTTCAATTCATGGAACGGGTGACAATTATTTATTGGCATACTTTGTGACTGATTCTGGAACCTTTCAAGCTTTGAGATGGAACACAACAACAGGAGGTGCTATGCAAGCTCAAGCGATGGCTACAAATGTTGTTGAGTTTGCTGTAGATAGAAACTACCCCGGTAATACAAATGCTCAAAGAGTTTTTGGCGTTTTTAAAGATGAAGGTGGAGTACTTGTTAGATCTGGAAGAAGCACTTCCGGTTCCTATGGTTTTGATTGGGTTGATGAATTTGAAGTAAGTTTTGGGGTAAACTCACTTGATTTTGCTTATGGAAGAGATGGTGCTTGTTATGTTGTGGGAATTGGAAATTCTTCTGAAAATCTAAGGGTTAAAGTGAACACTAATTTTAATGACCCGGCAAGTTGGGAGGCAGGTAGTAGTACTTTGGAATTAAGTGCTGATAGAGAATCTCAAAACCCCACAATTATTGCAGGTAGAGAAATTCTTGCTAATGACAATGTTTTTGTATTTGCATCTTCAAGAACAGCCGGAAGTACAGGTAATTATGATGGAATGTCTTATCGAAGAGTTAATGCTGGTGCTTTTTCAGCCGGAGCAATATTTCCTTCAGGAGGTGCCAACTTCAATATTTTGCATCCAGACTCTTACATTCGATTTTCAAATGGAATCGTAACGGCAAGACTTAGTTATGTGCGCGAAGTAATTGATAATTCAATAAACAATCAAAATCGCTCTATAACCTATAATGGTACAGGTTTTGACCCATTTGAGCCCGTGGCAGACGCCTCAACAAATGTTTTTCGTGGATTTAAGTCAGCTACTGTAGAGCTTCCTTCTACAGATGAACCTGTATTGGTATTTGCCGGTACTTCCGGTGGAGGAACTTTTGGGTTAGACTTATATTTTGACAAACAATCCTCAACTTTAAGCACCACAGATTTTGACCTTTCAAGTATTTTAGTGTATCCAAATCCTGTGTCTGATAATTTGATTATCAGTTCTCCACAAAAAATGGTTGATCAAGTAAATGTGTATAATTATTTAGGACAATTGGTTTTGAAATCTGAGCCAAATGCTCTTGAAACACAAATCGATATGAGTGTTTTAACCAAAGGATTATACCTTATCCAAATTTCAGCAGAGGGAAGTCAGGAAACTCATAAAGTGATTAAAAAGTAGTTTTTTTATATTTATTTTGAGCGTGTGTTGTAATTTTTATTACAACACACGTTTTTTATTTTATTAAATCTAAAAATTGATTTCCAATTGTTCAGGTAATAATCTAAAACTCTTTCGGTGGTATTTGGTAATGCCATATTTTTTAATGGCATCTCGATGTTCTTTTGTGGGGTAGCCTTTGTTTTGTTTCCAGTTGTACATCGGGAATTCTTCGTGAATTTTTTCCATAAACGCATCTCGATAGGTTTTTGCTAAAACCGATGCCGCCGCAATGTGTAAATATTTTGCATCACCCTTTACCACACATTGATGTGGAATGTTTTCATAATCCCTAAATTTATTTCCGTCAACGGCAATAAAATCGGGTTGAATTTTTAGGTTTTCTATAGAGCGGTGCATTCCCGTGATGGAAGCTTGCAATATATTAAGTTTATCGATTTCATCCATCATCACATGTGAAACACTATAAGCAATAGCCTCAAGCTCGATAAGTGATTGAAGATGGTTTCGCCTTAAAAGCGAAAGTTGCTTACTGTCATTAAGCAAACTATTCTTAAAATCATCTGGTAAAATAACCGCAGCAGCAGTCACAGGACCGGCGAGACAACCTCTTCCGGCTTCATCGGTGCCACATTCCAATTTGTCTTTATGAATTTTTAATTGTAACATTTGAAAAATTAAAAGTACCATTTTGCGTTAAAATAAATAACTTTGTCATCTTAAACTTTTCAAGACACATTTCCGAATGAAAAAATCACTTGTACTTTTAATGCTTTCGCTAAGTACAGCTATTCTTTTTTCACAAGACAGAGACCAGCCTTTTATTCAACAACAAAATTTACCTACAAATACAGGAAATGATGAGCGCCCCAATATGGGCGATACCAATGTGAATTTTGAGGGTGAAAAACCTCTGATTTCTGAATATAAAATCATTTCATATGAGCGAGACACGACTATTGTTGATACCACACTCACCATTTTTAAAGATTATAAATACAATTATTTAAGAAAAGATGATTATCAATTGATGCCTTTCGCCAATGTAGGTCAGACTTACAACACCCTTGTTTATAATTTTAATGACTTGCGATTAAGACCCAGAATGGGAGCCAGAGCTCGCCATTTTAATTATTTGGAAATTGAAGACATTAATTATTTTCACGTACCCACGCCTCTCACCGAGCTTTACTTTAAAACAACCTTTGAACAAGGGCAACAGCTCGACGCCTTTTTTACCATTAATACTTCAGAACAATTTAATTTTTCGATTGCTTATAAAGGTCTGCGCTCTTTAGGGAATTATCAAAATTCTCTTACCAGCACAGGAAACTTTCGGTTTACATCTAATTACAAAACAAAAAACAATCGGTATAATCTTAGGGCACACATTGTTTTTCAGGATTTGCTCAATCAGGAAAATGGAGGTTTAAAACCTGAATTTATACCATTTTTCATCAATAATACCGATGATTTTAGAGATCGTGGCAGACTAGAAGTAAATTTTCAAGACGCCGAAAACATTGTAAAAGGTAAACGATTTCATTTGGAACATGAGTATGCTTTAATCAATGATAGCGACTCACTTTCTTATACTTCCCTCAAGTTCGGAAACACAGTAAGTTTTGAGGATAAATTTTACCGTTTTGAACAAGAGAGTCCTTTTGATGAGTTTGGACCTGCTTATGCAACTCAAAATTTAAGAGACCGCGTGACTCTGGAAGAATTTTATGCCCAAGGATATGCAGACTTTAGAAACAACCTTCTTGGAAATGTAAAAGTGACTGTTGGTTTTACAGATTTCAATTATGGATACAATAGTGTGTTGATTCTTGACAATGAACGCATCACAAATCGGTTGAAAGGAAACGTTGTTGAAGCCGGTGCGTCTTATCAAAAAGAGTATCGCGGATTTGAACTTTTTGGAAAAGCAGCCATCAACGTTTCGGGAGATTATGACGGAAACTATCTTCTGGGCAGTGCATCCTTTGAACTCGATGAAAATAACAAAGCAAAAGCAACAGTACACATAAACTCTGTAGCACCCGATTATCACTTTCAATTATACCAGAGTGATTATGTGAATTACAACTGGCAAAACAATTTCAAGAATATTAAAACACAGCAGTTGCAATTTGAAATTGCTTCCAAAAAATTACTCGATGCTTCGGTGAGTTTTACCGGAATTCAAGATTATACGTATTTTAGCCAAACAACAACGGATACCACAACAACACCATTTCAGTATGATGGTACAGTCAATTTCCTAAAACTGGAAGCCAAAAGACAATTTGATTTCGGGAAATTTTCTCTTAATGCGCAAATTACTTACCAAAACATTATTGAGGGACAGGAAGTTTTCAAAGCACCCGATTTTTTAGGCCGTGTCAGTGTCTATTATTCCAATCATTTTTTTAAGAATGCACTTTATCTGCAAACCGGAATCACCGGAAAGTATTTTACATCTTATGAAATGAATGCTTATGACCCTGTTTTGGCAGAATTTTATGTGCAAAACAACCAGGAATTTGGGGATTTTCCATTGCTCGATTTGTTTGTTAATGCAAAAATAAGCCAAACACGTATTTACATTAAATGGGAACATTTTAATGCCTTGTTTGGTGAGAAAATCTATTTCTCAGCTCCGGGGCATCCTTTTAGAGATGCCAAAGTGCGCTTTGGATTGGTTTGGAATTTCTTTATGTAAGTGAAAAAGCACCAACTAAAAAAGCACCAAATCCCATTTGTAAAACTTGGAATTTGGTACTTGTAATTTGTTATTTTAAAAATTTAATCCTTCAACAACCCTCTCGAAATCACAATCTTCTGAATCTCACTTGTGCCTTCATAAATCTGGGTGATTTTGGCATCACGCATAAGTCTTTCAACGTGGTATTCCTTCACATAACCATTGCCACCGTGTACTTGTACCGCTTCAACAGCCACTTTCATCGCCACTTCAGAGGCTTTTAGTTTGGCCATAGCGCCGCTCATATCATAATTCATTCCGTTGTCCTTTTCCCAGGCGGCTTTCATCACCAGGTGTCTGGCACATTCAATTTCTACAAGCATATCGGCCAGTTTGAAGGCAATCGCCTGGTGGTTACAAATTTCTGTACCAAAGGCTTTTCTTATTTTTGAGTAATCACGTGCCAGTTCATAAGCCCCGCTTGCAATCCCCAGAGCTTGAGCTGCAATACCAATGCGCCCGCCAGATAAGGTTTTCATAGCAAAAGTAAATCCAAAACCGTCTTCACCAATGCGGTTTTCCTTGGGTACTTTTACATCGTTGAAGTTCAAGGTGTGGGTGTCACTTCCGCGAATGCCAAGTTTATCTTCCTTGGGGCCTATTTCAAAGCCGGGCATCCCTTTTTCAAGAATAAAAGCATTGATTCCGCGGTGCTTTTTCTCCTTATCAGTTTGTGCGATGACAAGGTAAATATCAGCATTGCCGCCGTTGGTAATCCAGTTTTTGGTACCGTTTATGATGTAATGGTCACCTTTGTCTATGGCAGTCGTTTTTTGCGAAGTGGCGTCACTACCGGCTTCGGGCTCAGAAAGACAAAACGCACCAAGCTTTTGTCCGGAAGCAAGTGGTATTAAATATTTTTGTTTTTGTTCTTCGGTTCCATAAGCATATAATCCATAACACACTAATGAATTGTTAACAGACATCACTACAGAGGCCGATGCGTCGATTTTAGAAATTTCTTCCATCGCCAAAACATAGGATGTGGTATCCATTCCACTTCCGCCATATTCCGGTGGAACCATCATTCCCATAAAGCCCAGCTCACCCATTTTTTTTATTTGCTCAGCAGGAAATTCTTGTTTGTTATCGCGTTCAATCACGCCGGGAAGTAGTTCGGTTTTTGCAAAATCACGCGCCGCATCGCGAATCATGATATGTTCTTCAGAAAGATTAAAATCCATAGTGTGGTGTTTAAAAATGTGTTTGTAAAAGGTGCACAAAGATACTTTTTTAGCTTCATTTTTTCAATTAATACCGTTAATTTTACCAAATGACAGCAAAAAACTACAACGTTATAGGCGTTATGAGTGGAACTTCACTAGACGGGATTGATTTGGCATTTATTACTTTCGCAAAAAGCGAAGTATGGACCTATAAAATTCATAAGGCAGTAACCATTCCTTATCCTGAAATATGGAAAGAACGGCTGCAAAACGGAATTTATCTTGGTGAGGAAGAATTGCAGGCCTTGAATATAGAATACACAAAGTATTTGGGGGAAATTATAAAAAGGTTTGTTAGTAGCATTGACGGGATTCCCGCCTACGCGGGAATTGGTGGAATTTGCTCTCACGGGCATACGATTTTGCATCAACCTGAAAAGGGAATCACACTTCAAATTGGTAATTTGCCTGAACTTGCACAACAAATTAAACAAACGGTAGTGTGCGACTTTAGGCTTCAGGATGTGGCATTGGGCGGGCAGGGCGCACCATTGGTTCCCATTGGTGATCAATTACTTTTTCCGGAGTATGATTATTGTCTAAACCTTGGTGGATTTGCCAATATTTCGTTTGAGGAAAAAGGTAAACGACTCGCCTTTGATGTTTGCCCTGTAAATAGTGTTCTAAACCATTTGGCAGAAAAACTAGGATTCCCCTTTGATGAAAGAGGACAAATAGCAAAAAATGGAACTTTGATTCCAGAAGTTTTACAAAGACTTAATGAGTTGGATTTTTACAAACTTCCACATCCAAAATCCCTGGGTTTGGAATGGGTGCAAAGACATATTATTCCAATTTTAGATGAATCAAAAGCAAGCACAGAAGACTTATTACATACTTTTATAGAACACATTGCATTTCAATTAGCTAACACATTTAAAAAAGAGGCATCGGTATTTGTGACTGGCGGTGGTGCTTATAATGAGTTTCTTTTAGAAAGACTAAAAATTCACAAAAAATTAAACTTGATTATTCCGTCAAAAGAGTTAATTGAGTATAAAGAAGCGCTGCTTTTTGGGTTACTTGGGGTTTTGAGGTTGCGTGATGAGGTCAATTGTCTCGCTAGCGTTACAGGCGCTGTAAGAGATCATTCTAGCGGCAAGATTTTCCGGGTATAAAAGTATTTTGTTTTTTACTACTAAATAATGCATAAAACACAATTCAAACCCCTCTAAGTTTTTATATTTGTGACGCAAAAAAATAAAGTCCATAAACTAAAAAAAATGAGAGAATTACTTCAAAAGTTTGAAAATAAAGCACCTGAAATCGTATTCCACTGGAATGACCCCGAAACTGAAGCTGAAGGCTGGACAGTAATCAACTCACTAAGAGGAGGTGCAGCCGGTGGTGGAACCCGTATGCGGGTGGGACTGGATCAAAACGAAGTGCTCTCTCTTGCTAAAACGATGGAAGTAAAGTTCACCGTTTCAGGCCCTGCAATTGGTGGTGCTAAATCAGGAATCAACTTTGACCCTAAGGACCCAAGAAAAAAAGGAGTTCTTGAAAGATGGTACAAAGCGGTGTCTCCACTCTTGAAAGCCTATTATGGAACCGGAGGCGATTTGAATGTGGATGAAATACACGAAGTGATTCCCATTACCGAAAATTGTGGAGTTTGGCACCCACAGGAAGGGGTTTTTTCAGGTCATTTTCAACCAACAGAAGCTGATAAAATCAACAGAATTGGACAACTAAGACAGGGCGTAATTAAAGTGTTGGAAAACACCAATTACTCTCCAGACATTACCAGAAAATACACAGTAGCCGATATGATTACCGGTTATGGTGTTGCTGAAGCGGTGCGTCATTTTTATGACATTTATGGAGGAGATGTAAAAGGAAAACGTGCTATTGTTCAAGGTTTTGGAAATGTGGGTTCTGCAGCAGCATTTTATCTCGCTCAAATGGGTGCCAAAGTAGTTGGAATTATTGACAGAGTGGGAGGTGTTATTAATGAAGATGGATTCACTTTTGAAGAAATTACCAAACTATTCCTCAGTAAAGATGGAAATACTTTAGTTTCAGACCAAATGATTCCTTTTGAAGAGATAAACGAACGTATTTGGAGCCTTAAGGCAGAAGTTTTTGCCCCTTGTGCTGCTTCACGTCTGGTGACTCAAAATCAAATTGATAGCATGATAGCCTCCGGACTTGAAGTAATTTCAAGCGGAGCAAATGTTCCTTTTGCCGATAAAGAAATCTTTTTTGGATCAATCATGGAAGCTACCGATGCCAAAGTGAGCTTAATTCCAGATTTTATTGCAAACTGTGGAATGGCACGAGTTTTTGCTTATTTCATGGAACGACGCGTTCAAATGACAGACGAAGCCATCTTTAATGACACTTCAATGACCATTAAAAATGCAATTCAAAATACCTTTGATAATAATAGTAATAAAACCGGAATCAGTAAAACTGCTTTTGAAATTGCTTTGAAGCAGTTAATTTAATTTATTTTTGATCCACAATTTACCAGAGTAACTTTCGTTAACTTAAAAACAATATACACACTATGCTAACAGCCTTTTTGCAAGAAGGAGTAGATGAAAACCTTCAAGAGCTCAACCCGGAATCTGTTGAAAAAACCTTATCGGTATTTGAATTAATCATGAATGGTGGTCCCGGTGCCATCATCATCATTTCTATTCTTTTTGTGCTACTTTTTGTGGCGGTTTATATTTATTTTGAAAGAATTTTTGCCATAAAAGCGGCATCAAAAATTGATAAGAATTTTATGCATCAAATTAGGGAACAAGTTGCATCAGGAAATTTACAGGGTGCAAAAATACTTTGTGCTCAAAACAATTCTCCCGTTTCGCGATTAACAGCAAAAGGAATTTCAAGAATTGGTAGCCCGTTAGAAGATATCAACACTGCTATTGAAAATGCCGGTCGTCTTGAAGTCTATAAATTGGAAAAAAATGTAAGTGTGCTTGCTACTATCTCAGGTGCTGCCCCCATGATTGGTTTCCTGGGAACAGTTATCGGTATGGTACTTGCTTTTCATCAATTGGCAACCAGTAGTGGTCAAGCCGAAATGGGCCAACTTGCAGAAGGTATTTATACAGCAATGACCACAACAGTAGCAGGTTTAATAGTTGGTATCATTGCTTATATGGCATACAACCACGTGGTAGTGCGGACCGATAAAGTAGTACATAGCATGGAAGCAAACGCAGTAGATTTCCTTGACTTATTAAACGAGCCCTCCTAATATGAAGTTACGCGGTAGAAATAAAATAGATGCCACTTTTAGCATGAGTTCGATGACAGATATCGTGTTTCTGCTTTTGGTTTTTTTCTTGTTAACCTCACCGGCAATTACCCCAGATGCACTTGATTTGTTATTGCCAACAGCTAAAGGGAAAACCACCCATCAGCAAAACCTTTCAGTAAGTATTACAAAGGATTTGGATTATTATGTGGATAAAGAACGAGTTGGAGAGAACGCCGTAGAAAATTTTATAAAAAGAGAATTACAAGGACAAACAGAGCCTACGATTATCTTAAGAGCTGAAGAGGGCGTGCCCATTCAACATGCTGTGAAGATTATGGATATTGCCAACAGAAACAGATACAAAATTGTGTTGGCTGTAAAACCTAACTAAAGTTAGAAGTTAAAAGTACGAAGTTAGAAGTATGAGTTTTTTTAAAACCGAAGAAGAGAAAAAGAGTTTCAGGCTCACTGTAATCATACACGTGGTGATTGTGTTTTTGCTGTTTCTTTTTGGTATGAAATACTTTGATCCGCCCATTGAGCAAGGGATTGCCGTTAATTTTGGCACTACAGATTTTGGGAGTGGTGATGTGCAACCTTTAGATCAAGTGCAAACTTCGCCATCACAAACCCAGGCACAGCCTGAAACATCAGAGCCGGTTGTTGAAGAGGATGTGGTTACACAGGAAAATGTAGATGCTCCTGTCATTCAAAAAGAAGAAAAACCCAAACAGATCACAACACCGGTTGAAACCAAACCCAAAGAGGTTCCCAAAGTAGAACCAAAACCAGATCAATCCACCACAGATGCCTTATCTAGCATTTTGAATGCTCCCAAACAAGAGGGAACTGCTCAAAGTGGTGAAGGAGATGATAACAAAGCCGGTGATAAAGGCAGCCCAGATGGCGACCCCAATGCCAGTAGCTACTATGGAATTGGAAAAGGACTGGATGGCGATGGCAATTACCTTCTTGGCGGAAGAAGAGCCATTGTTAAAAAAATTATTGTTCAGGACTGTAACCAGGAAGGAATTGTCGTGGTTGATATTGACGTTGATAGAAACGGTAATGTTACAAAAGCCATTCCCGGTGTAAGAGGAACCACAAACAACTCAAAATGCCTTTTGGATCCTGCAAGACAGGCCGCTTTGGAAACCAAGTTCAACAGTGATTCAAATGCACCGTCCAGACAGTTGGGACGCATTATTTACCGCTTTTCCCTTTCGGAATAATACCAAACAAATTACTTGATTATTTCTTTATCTTTATAGCTTAAAATCATTGCTATGAACAAATTGATTTATTTATTTCCGCTTTTTTTATTTCTAATGGGATGTGATTTCGAAAAAAACAATCCACAGGAAACAACTAAAAGTAATAAACTTCCCAAAGATATTTTATTTATGCAGCGTGCTTATCCACTTGATGAGATTAAAGCAGGTGCTTATGAGGAAGGAAAGCTGTGGCGAAAAGAAAATTTGCAAAACAGAAATTCAAATCTTATTTGGGAATTTGCAGGACCTGTAAATATTGGTGGAAGAATTACAGATATTGAAATTGCTCATCTAATTCAAGATACTTATTATGTGGGAGCAGCCAGTGGTGGGATTTTTAAGACCACCAATGCCGGGGCAAACTGGATGCCTGTTTTTGATGATCAACCTTTTCTCTCCATTGGAGATATTGAGTTATCTCAAAATGATTCTGAGCTTGTTTGGGTTGGAACCGGTGAGCCTAATGCAGGAGGAGGTTCCTTAGCCTATGATGGAGATGGAGTTTACAAAAGCACCGATGGTGGAATTACCTGGGATAATAAAGGTCTTTCAAATGTGGGAAGTATCGGAAAAGTAAAAATAGACCCCAATAATGATGATAGGATTTATGTTGCCGCAATGGGCCCTTTATTTCGAAAAGATAACAACAGAGGTGTTTACAGAACAACAAATGGGGGAGATGATTGGGAACAGGTATTATTTGTTAGTGATTCTACTGGCGTGATTGATATGGCTATTCACCCCACAAACGGTGATATTGTTTATGCAACAAGCTGGGAACGCATAAGAAGACCCAATGCAAGACAATATGGAGGAGAAACCTCCAGAATTTATAAAACAACTAATGGGGGTAATTCTTGGTCAGAACTAACCAACGGTCTTCCCGGTTTGCCAGCACAAAAGGGACGTATAAGTATTGATATTTCAAAATCAAACCCCAATGTGCTCTATGCAATGTATGCAGATGCAATTGGAAATGTGCAAGGTGTTTACAAAACAATTAATGGAGGCGATAGTTGGACAGCAGTCAATTCCAACCAATTGATAAATGTTGGTTTTCACTGGTGGTTTGAAGGTATTTTTGTTGATCCAACTGACGAAAATATAATATATTATCTAGGACTTACAGTACAAAAATCCACAAATGGCGGTACTAGTTGGTTTAATTCTTTTCCAAATGTTCACGTCGATCAACATGCACTCGCTTTTAACCCATCAGTTCCGGGAGAGGTTTTATTGGGAAATGACGGTGGATTTTATAAAAGCAGCAATAATGGAGCTTCCTCAATCAAGGATTTAACCCTTCCCATTACACAATTTTACAGATTTCACGTCGATTTTCAAAACCCCGAAAAAATATATGGCGGCTCCCAGGACAACAGTACCATGCGAACTACAACGGGCGGATTAAATGACTGGGTAATCATAACTGGTGGAGATGGATTTCAGCCTTTGGTTGATCCCACAAACACCAATGTTATTTATGCTCTTTCACAATATGGTAATTTGATAAAATCTGTTAATAACGGAGCAAGTTTTTTTAATGCGACATCAGGGATTTCAGGGGCAGACAGAAAAAATTGGGATACACCCATTGCATTTGACCCTGCAAATCCCCAAACTCTTTATTATGGTGCGAACCGATTGTATAAATCTGTAAATGCTGCCGGAAACTGGACAGCTATAAGTCCTGATTTGTCAAACGGTCCACATCCGGGCAATTTAATTTATGGTACCATAATTTCTATAAGCATCTCACCATTGAATAGTGATAAAATTATTGTGGGAACTGATGATGGCAACGTTTGGATTTCACAAAATGGTGGTGGAAACTGGACCAAAATCTCTAACGATCTACCCAACCGCTGGGTCACAAAAGTACTTACAGACAGGGAAGACGTCAATACCATTTATGTTACCTTTTCAGGTTACCGCTATGGTGAAGACAACGGTCACGTTTATAAAACAATTGACAATGGAGCAACCTGGACAGATATTTCAACAAGTTTACCCGATGTTCCAATAAACTCGATTGCAAAAGATGTTTATGGAAATTTATTTTTAGCAACAGATATTGGAGTTATGGCCTCTGGCGACGAAGGGGTGAACTGGGAAATTCTTGGCGAAAATATGCCTTCAGTTGTAGTAACAGATATTCACATACACGAGCCCTCTGAAATGCTTTATGCGGCTACTTATGGAAGGTCAAGCTATAAAATTGATATTTCAGATAATATTTTAAGTGACAATACTTTTGAAGAAAGTATTAATGTAAGTGTTTATCCAAATCCGGCTCGAGATTTTGTAAACATTCAATTAAACAAGGTGTATCAAAAAGTTGAGGTTGTATTTTATGACCAATTAGGGCGCGTAATATATTCAGAAGTGTTTAATGACAGCATAAATGAAATCAAGATAAATGTGGAGCAGTTTACAAAAGCGACTTATTTTTTAAAAATAAGTACAGATAATCAAGCGGTTACAAAAAAAATTATTATTCACTAAAATTATTGCCATCAATTATAATCAAACTTTAGACTGGCTATATGCTCAATTGCCAATGTATCAACGTGTGGGAAGTGTTGCTTACAAAAAAGATTTGAGCAACACCTTAAAGCTTGCAGCACATTTAGGCAATCCTGAAAATAACTTTAGAAGCATTCACATTGCCGGAACAAACGGAAAAGGTTCTGTGAGTCATATGCTGGCGTCTGTATTGCAGGAGGCCGGTTATAAAGTTGGATTATATACTTCGCCACACTTAAAAGATTTTAGAGAGCGCATCAAGATTAATGGGCAGATGATTCCCAAAAAAAAAGTGACTGCATTTGTGAAACACCACAAATCTTTTTTTGAGACCCATTCCCTTTCATTTTTTGAGATGACTGTTGGTCTCGCCTTTGATTATTTTAGTAATGAAAAAGTTGATATTGCGGTAATAGAAGTTGGTATGGGTGGACGATTAGACAGTACAAATATCATCGTCCCTCAAGTTTCAGTCATCACCAATATCGGCTTAGATCACACTTCTTTTTTGGGAAATACGCTTTCCGCTATAGCGAAAGAAAAAGCGGGAATTATCAAACAGAATATACCTGTTGTAATAGGCGAATCAATTCCCGAAACAAAAAAAGTATTTGAGGCTGTTGCCACTAAAAAAAATGCAGAAATCACTTTTGCAGAAGAGAGAATATTTTCCGACTTTGAAACAGATTTAAAAGGAGACTATCAAGTTAAAAATAAGCAAACGGTACTCGCTGCTATTGATGTTTTAAATCACCAAACTATTTTTAAAATTCCAAAAAAAGCAATTACAACAGGTTTAAAGAAAGTAGTGTCAAACACCGGTTTGATGGGTAGGTGGCAGGTTATACAAACAGAACCCAAAGTGATTTGCGATACAGCACATAACTTAGAAGGATTGACCTATGTTATAAAGCAACTCGATGCTGAGAAAAAGAAGCATTTGCATATGGTTTTAGGTTTTGTTTCTGATAAAAATGTGGAAGAAGTACTTAAAATATTCCCCTCAAAAGCCATTTATTACTATTGCAAACCGGCAATACCCAGAGGTCTTGATGTGTCAATTTTAGAAGATAAAGCAACCAAAGCCGGCTTATTAGGGATGAGTTTTAATTCCGTTAAAAAAGCCTTACTTTCAGCTATAAAAAATGCCAAGAAAGAAGATTTAATCTTTGTGGGAGGCAGTACATTTGTCGTCGCTGAAATAATTTGATTTTTTTAAAATATTTGTTGTGGGTAATAAAAAAGTGGTCTATATTTGCAACCGCTTAAACAAAGAGCGGGCGCATAGCTCAGTTGGTTCAGAGCACTTGGTTTACACCCAAGGGGTCGGGGGTTCGAATCCCTCTGCGCCCACATCAAGCAAAACCCGCACTCTAGTGTGGGTTTTTTTAATTACATTAGTTTAAAATTTCGGGTCATTAACTCAGTTGGTTCAGAGTGTCACGTCGACAACGTGGAAGTCACTGGTTCGAATCCAGTATGACCCACATCAAACACAAGCCTGATAGCGAATAGCTATCAGGCTTTTTATTTTTGGAGCCCTAGAAAACGAAGTTTTCATTCGGGCGGAAAAAATAAAAAGCTGATTGTGAAACAATCAGGCTTGTATTTGCAGGAGTGGTTTTATTCTGGATCACCTATAGGTAATCCAAATGCTCAAACTTATTTAAAATTCCATTTTCATTCGGGCGGAAAAAATAAAAAGCTGATTGTGAAACAATCAGGCTTGTGCTTGCAGGAGTGGTTTTATTCTGGATCACCTATAGGTAATCCAAAATCACAAAAAATTTCTATATCAAATCTAAAACCCTTTCGAGAGCCATGCCTCTAGAGCCTTTTATCAAAATATTTGTGTTTTCAATCTTATGATTTTTTAGATATGATTCAAAATCATCAAAATTTTCAAATTTTTGGGAGTTCTCGCTTTTGGTGTTAAAAAAGTTTTTCCCTATCAAGTAGATTTGATTGAAGCCTAATAACTCTAAAAATTCAACTATTTGCTGATGTTCTAATGCAGCATCTGTGCCCAATTCAAACATATCGCCAAGAATCACAGTTTTATTTTTATTCTTGAGTTGTTTGAAATTTTCTAAAGCAACAAGCATACTGCTGGGGTTAGCGTTGTATGCATCAAGGATGATTGTATTGTTGCCTATTTTAATAATTTGAGACCTGTTGTTTGTGGGAGTATAACTTTCGATACCATTTTTAATAGAAGAAGAAGGTATTTTAAAATAAGCACCTATAGCAATTGCTGCGGCAATGTTTGAAAAATTATAGGTGCCAATAAGTTTACTTTTTATAATTGAATTTGAATAATCAATCTTCAAAAATGGGTTTGCCTCTACTAACTCAACAAATACATCGGGAGAGGAATTTTTTGTTCCGAAGGAAAAAGATTGAATTGAAATGGATTTTTCTACTTGTAATTTATCTTCATAGTTTATAAAAGCAATTTTTTTATTCTGTCTTAAATAGTTATAAAGTTCAGTCTTGCCTTTTATTACACCTTCAACACTTCCAAACCCTTCTAGATGTGCTTTTCCAAAATTAGTAATGTATCCATAATCAGGTTGAGCAAGTTCACATAAAAATGCTATTTCACCTTGATGGTTAGCACCCATTTCAACAATACCCATTTCAGTTTTTTCATTCATTGAAAGCAACGTTAAAGGAACACCAATGTGGTTGTTCAAGTTGCCTTGTGTTGCAATGGTAATATACTTTTCTTTTAGTACAGTATAGATTAGTTCTTTTGTTGTTGTTTTTCCATTACTTCCGGTGAGTGCAATAATGGGCAGTTTTAAATAATTTCTATGAAAAGAAGCAAGATTTTGAAGGGTTTTTAAAACATCATCTACAAGAATTGTTTTGGAGTCAACATAGTATTTATCGTCGTCTATTATTGAAAAGTCTGCACCCATATCGAGTGCTTTTTTAGAAAATATATTTCCATCAAAGTTTTCGCCTTTTAAGGCAAAATAGATATTTCCTTTAATGATTTTACGTGTATCTGTGCTTATACCCGTTGATTGTATAAATAGTGCGTGTAAGTTTTCAATTGTCATAAAATAAAGGTATAAAAAAAGCTCCGAAAAACGGAGCTTAAATTTATTGTAAATTCAAGTGTTTTAATTTCTTGCTCTTTTACCTTGTTTTGATTTTGACCCCACTCGAGACATAGCGTTTCTAAAACCTATATAATCAGTAGCCATATCTTGAGGAAAGTAGCGACGCTGGGCAGGGTCAAGCCAGTAGTTACGGTCTCTCCAGGAGCCTCCTTTATAAACTCTTACTTCATCATTAATAAGAGTAGTTCTCGTGCTTTCTTGATCATATTGTCTTTCTAAACCTCCTTCTTCACCTGCTTCCACACTGTGTTTTGGGGAGTTATACATCAATCTAGTTGATGATTCTTCTTCTAAATCGTCGTTGAAGGATTGAAAATTTCTGGTTGAGCGTCTGTCACCGTCTCTAAAGTTTCTATTGTCACTGTCTGAGAATTGAGTCCTCAGGTAGGTTTCATTTTCATCAACGGGTACCTGGAGGATTTCACCCGGAAGATTTCTGGCGATGATTTGACCATTACTCAATGTATCATAGACGATAGTTTCTGTAGTGATAAGTGTTACTTTACCATCTTCACCAATAGCATTTTTAGTATAAATATTTCCTCTAAAATAATTAAAGTCATTGAATTGATCATCAATGATAGGTCTATAAACATCTGCTACCCATTCGGCTACGTTTCCTGCCATATCATAAAGTCCAAAATCATTGGGCTGATAGGATTTAACTTGTGCTGTTATATCTGCACCGTCATCACTCCACCCCGCAATACCTCCATAGTCTCCTCTTCCTTGTTTGAAGTTTGCCAATTGGTCACCACGTGATCTTCTTTTTCCGGAACGGGTGTATTGACCATCCCACGGATATTTTTTCTTTCCTCGGTAAACATTGTAACTTCTTAAACTTCCTAAGCCAAGAGCTGCATATTCCCATTCTACTTCAGTTGGTAATCTGTAATCTGGCAACAATAAACCGTCTTTTAATTGGACATAAAGATTTGTACTGTCTCTCTGTACAATACGTTCTGAGGTTCTCCCTCCTTGAGTGATTTCAGTATTTCCGCCGTAAGCGTCGGTTGGTGAAGTCAAGTATGTTTGGGTATTAAAAGTGGTTGATGCATTAACATCTGTAATTCTTGCACCCCTTTTAGTAAAACCTTCTGTTTCAAGAATGTGTTCATTGACACGGTCTGTTCTCCATTTTGAAAATTCAACGGCTTGAATCCAACTCACCCCCACAACGGGATATTCTGCATAGGCAGGGTGTCTCAAATAGTTGTTTGTCATGGTTTCATTGAAACCTAATCTGTTTCTCCAAACGAGTGTATCTGGAAGAGCACCATTGTAGATGAGTCTGTAATTTTCGTTTTCAGGTGGAAATACTTTTTTGGTCCAGTCAAGATATTCTAGATACATTAGATTGGTGACTTCTGTCTCATCCATGTAAAAAGATTGCACGTGTTGTTGAGTTGGCGTGTTATTCCAATCGCGCATTGGGTCATCTTGAACTTTACCCATAGTAAAGGTTCCACCTTCTATGAAAACTAATCCTGGACCGGTTTCCTGTTCTTTTGCTTTGGGGTTGTACTGAAAGCCGCCATCTTTGTCATTTAGACTCCATCCGGTGGCTCTTGAGCTATTTTTATAGTCTCTTGATTTGTTACAACTGAATAATATAGTACTGAAAACAGCCACTATAATTAAATTTATTACTGTTGTTCTTCTCATATTCTTGGCTTCGATTAAGAAAAAATTGGGTTCGCAATATAGTAATTAACGGTAAATTTGCAATATTATTTTAAAATTTAAATTTAGCATTAAAATGTTGATGTACAACTTAACGTGTTGATTAAGGTTTTAGTGTGTTGTTTTTTAAATTTTATAAAAGACTATTTTTGAAGTAATAACTCACAAATTACGCCGTTAACTACTTTGATGATTAAAAAATTTTCATTCTTCCTATTCCTATTTTCAATTCTCAGTGTTTATGGTCAGTCTAAGCAGATTACTATAGACTGGGAAGTTACTACAGTTACTAAATCTCAACAGCCATCAAAAATTGAAAATAGTATTAACTATTCAACATTTAATAATACGTACTCCCAAGTTTGGAAAGATGAAGCCTTTGTGAATCCAAATTCACTCCTTATCTCTAATATGAGGTTTCAAAATGTAACTGTAAGTGAACTTATAGAGTTGGATTTATCAAATATACCAAGTGAGGTTAAGTCTTCTATACAAAGTAGCAGAGGAAGAGGTCAAATTTATACCACGCTATCAATAACTCCCATAATCAATGTAAATGGAACTTACAGGAAATTGATGTCGTTTGATATATCTTATTCAAAATCTGGTACCGGTCAACCGTCCCGCAGTGTGGGGCTCACAAATTCATTATTGAATTCGGGTAAGTGGTATCGTTTTAAAATAGATCAGCCAGGTGTTTATAGAATAGACAGGAATTTTTTAAATAGCTTGGGAATGGATGTAAATTCCATAGACCCCAGAAAAATAAAAATTTATGGTAATGGTGGAAAAATGCTGCCTTTGCTCAATAGTGATAATACAAATTTTGATTTAATTGAAAATGCTATCCAGGTCGTGGGTGAGGAAAATGGATCTTTTGATTCAGGGGATTACATACTTTTCTATGGTGAAAACTTTAAATTCAACCAAGATTTTAATACTCATATCAATATTTATGACGACAATGCTTATTATTACATCACGGCAGATGGTGCTGATGGAAAACGAATAGCCTTATACAATGAACCATCAGGAGCAGCAACCACTTCAATTAATCAATACAATAACTATCAATTTTTTGAAAAAGATGAATTAAACCCACCTTTAGTTGGAAGTAGGTGGTTTAGCAATCGATTTAGTATCCAGAATGAGCAAAACTTTGAATTTATCTTTCCAAATATTATCACCGGTCAACCCATGGAAGTGAAAGTGTTTGTGATTGGTACTTCTGAAGTCACAACGACTATGGAAGTGCTTGTAAACGATCAACAACAATCTACCTTACAGTTTGGGACTGTAAGTTCTACAATTTTGGCCTCTAGTAGAAGTTTTTCAGATCTGGTAAATGCTACTTCAGAAACAGTTAAAGTCACATTAAAGTATAACAATGCCGGTAATCCACAAAGCAATGCTTATTTGGATTTCATTAGTATAAACGCTCTTTCACAGTTGACAGGCACCAATCAACAATTGCCTTTCAGGTTTGATGAGGCTGCAATTTTATCGGGTATAGGTGAGTATCAATTTACAAATGCATCTTCATACTCTCAAATTTGGGATATTACAAATCCTGAGACAATAGCAGCTATTCAAAATGAAAGTGGTTCTCAAACGTTGACATTTAAAGCTCAGCTCGGCCAAGTGAGAAACTATGTTGCAGTTCACAATTCAGATTTTTTTACCCCAACCAGAGCAACTACTTCCACAGTGGGTAATCAAAATTTAAAAGGAACAATTTTTCTCAATGAACAAGGAGTCTTTCAGGATTTAGATTACTTAATTGTAGCACCTCCATTTCTTATACAACCTGCACTTAGACTTGCAAATCACCATAAAATTAAAAATGGTTTGAGAGTTAAAGTTGTTACCACAGATAAAATTTACAATGAGTTTAGTGCCGGAAAACAAGATATTGCCGCTATAAGAAATTTTGTAAAATATATTTATGATAACGCCTCTTCTCCAGAAAACAGAATAAAATACCTCAACTTATTTGGAGATACATCAGTAGACTATAAAAACAGGCTTCAAGGAAACAACAACATAGTTCCTACATTTCATTTATCTGAAATGGGTTCAATTTCAGCAGCTGGAACCTATATGTCTGATGATTTTTTTGGAATGATGGATG
>DAINOA010000003.1:0-55721 GCA_036735625.1 Planktosalinus sp.
GTTTATAACGCTCTCAAAGGAGAAGATAAAGCCTATTAAAATGGAATCAAGCCCACTTATTTCCGTTGTTACACCGGTTTATAATGCGGCTTTATTCCTGGAAGAATCAATCCAATCTGTTTTAAATCAAACATATCCTCATTGGGAGCTCATTCTTGTAGATGATTGCTCAACCGATGCTTCATTTGAAATTGCAAATGCTTACAGCAAAAAAGATTCACGTATAAAGTCCTTTCAACTTCCACAAAATCAAGGAGCGGGTGTGAGTAGAAACTTTGGGATTAAAGAAGCCTCCGGAAACTTTATCGCTTTTCTGGACGCAGACGACTTATGGCTCCCTGAAAAACTCCAAATACAACTGAACTTCATGATGAATAACAACTGCAACATTTGTTATTCCAGCTACCAATTAATGACTGAAGACGGAAGTTTACAACCCAAACTCATCGAAGCACTTCCCAAACTTACTTTTAAAAAACTGCTCAAATCAAATTATATTGGCAACCTCACAGGAATCTATAATGCAACTGCTTTAGGTAAAATTTATGCGCCTGTCATAAGAAAAAGGCAAGATTGGGCTTTGTGGCTTTTAGCTCTCAAAATTGACAATAAGGCTTTAGGAATGAAAGAAACTTTGGCATATTATAGGATAAGAGAGAATTCCATTTCCAAAAACAAAACAGGTTTGCTGAAGTACAATTTTGCTGTTTATAATAAAGTTTTAGGATATAACACCCTAAAAAGTTTGTTTATGATGGTCGTGTTTTTATGGGAACATTTTTTTGTAAAATCAAAGCAAGAGAAATCAATCTGAAACTAAAGAAGTAAATTGTTTTAATTTTCCGCGCCGGCTTCTGTCAAGGGCTTCAACTCGTTTTAATGTCAAATTTAGACCTGATTCAAGGTAGGTTTCCATTGCTTTTTGGATTTCCATTTCTTCATTTTGAGAGAGCGTTTTCTCAGAAACATAGTTAATTTCAAAAGCCTCTTTTTCTGTCTGAACAACCACAAACTCCCTCACATTACCATCATCTTCAATAATACTTTTGGTGACATAATAAAAGGTCAATCCGGGAACCGTTTTTCCGCTTGGCAGCAGAGCCGCGTCATTTGTTCTTCCGATAAGTTCTTTTAAAACGGGTTTTCGAAATGTACTGTTTTCAGAAAAAGAACCCGTGTCACCAATATCATATCTAATGAAAGGATGAGCCTTGTTGAACAATGAGGTAATTACTATTTTACCCGATTGACCGTTAGGAACAGTATTATTGTATTCATCAAGAATTTCTACAAATAGGGTTTCGCTGTTGACTATAAATTGATTTTCAGTATTTGTATAAGCAATTAAATCAAGCTCAGAAGCTCCATACTCATTCACCACAGGAACGCCAAATTGCGTTTCGAGCAAGTTTTTATCTATTTCAAATAACATTTCAGAAGTAACCATACACACTTTTAAAGTGGGGCATAATTCCTTTAAAAGAACTCCTTTTCTCTGTAAATATTTAGCAAAAAGCACAATCGAACTCGTGTAGCCATTGATGTAGTCAAAAGGAGTGTTTTTAAATTTTTGAAGAAACTGCTCCAATTTTTTATCAGAAAGGTCAAAGATGGGAAAACGATAACGACTGCTTAGACGGTCTTTTAAACGCTCTTTTTGATATCCATAAGTATCCAAAGGAATTCCGTAAAACCGCGCCTGAAGAGATTTGTTTAAATCGATGCCCTGCCAGGCAAATCGGTTTTTTATCATTGCCCAGGTGAGTGCATGAGTAAATTTGTCTTTTGCAAAAATAAAAGGATGTCCCCCGGAACCCGATGTCTTATTCACATATATATTGCTTCTAGAAAACCCTCTTGAAAGCCTGTTTACAAGAGGTTGTTGCAAATCATTTTTTGTCAAAACTGGCAAAGAATTCCAGTCTGAAATAGAAGCACTTTTTGCAAGTTCAGCATAAAATGGATTGTTGTTGAGATGAAACCTCACAATTTCCTGCTTTTGATTTTTAAGATAGGTTTCAAAATCGGTTTCAGAAAGTGATTGCACTTGCTTCAAATGCAAAGCTGCTTCCCCAATGGGAAAACCATTCAAGCGCAATGAAAAGTCAAACAAATTCACTTCAAAAAATTAGTATGCCAATTTACAAACAATTATTTTTGAAGTCGCAATCCATTCCTTAAAAATAGATTTATGAATATCTTGATACTAGGCTCCGGCGGAAGAGAACACGCTTTTGCATTTCAACTAGCTAAAAGCTCACTTTGCAAAAAGCTTTATGTAGCCCCCGGAAATGCAGGAACTTCACAATTAGCAAAAAATGTGGCAATTGATGTAAACGACTTTGAATCCATTAGAAGTTTTGTGCTCAACAATCAAGTTGACATGGTGGTTGTGGGGCCGGAAGATCCACTTGTGAATGGAATCGTAGATTATTTTGAAGGAGACAGTATGCTAAAAAATGTGATGATTATTGGTCCTTCCAGGGAAGGAGCTAAACTTGAAGGAAGTAAAGAGTTTGCTAAAGAGTTTATGCAGGAATTCAATATTCCCACAGCGGCTTACCAAAGTTTCACCAAACACGAAATCATCAAAGGCTTGCAATACATTGAAAGCACATTACCACCTTACGTCCTCAAAGCAGATGGTCTCGCTGCCGGAAAAGGTGTCGTTATTCTTGAAAATGCCAACGACGCAAAAACAGAATTACAACGTATGCTGGTTGAAGAAAAATTTGGGGCTGCAAGCAAAACAGTAGTGATTGAGCAATTTTTAAAAGGCATTGAGCTCTCGGTATTTGTTTTGACCGATGGGAAAAATTATAAAATATTACCTACAGCCAAAGACTATAAACGCATTGGTGAAGGAGATACCGGATTAAACACCGGCGGTATGGGAGCGATTTCACCGGTTCCTTTTGCAGATGAGGTATTGATGCAAAAAATAGAAGAAAAAATTGTAAAACCCACAATAGCAGGCATTCAAAAACGAAAAATGAATTACAAAGGCTTTGTCTTTATTGGCTTAATCAAGGTTGATGCTGAGCCCTATGTGATTGAATACAATGTGCGTATGGGAGACCCCGAAACCGAAGTTGTCTTACCTCGCATAAAATCAGATTTAGTGAGTTTACTTCGGGCAACCTCAAACCAAAGTCTCGATAAAGAGGCACTTGAAATTGACCAAAAAGCAGCCACAACAGTTATGCTAGTCTCTGGAGGATATCCTGAGGGCTATGAAAAAGGAAAGGAAATAAGCGGCATAGATACAACTAACGGCTCCCTAATTTTTCAAGCAGGGACCACAGACAAAGAAGGAAAAATTGTTACAAATGGAGGAAGAGTTCTCGCTGTTACCACGCTCGATAAAAACTGGGAAGAAGCTCTGGAAAAATCGTATTTAAATGCAAATAAAATCAATTTTGAAGGTAAGTATTTCAGAAAAGATATAGGCTTTGATTTGTAGTTTAATTTTACCACAAAGTGCCTGCTTAAGGTTTTGAAAAAGAAGTTGGAGATTGTAAATCAATTCCCTTCCCTTTGGGGAGGGTTAGAGAGGGGATTCTACCCCAAATAAGAATGCGACGTTGAAGAATAATCCTCACTACCATCTTGATCATATTTTTTAAGCTCTTTTAACCAATAGATGAGGGCGCCAAAACCGATAATAACAAAAATCCAGTTTAAACCATTGGCCATAGCCCAACTGGTTAATTCTAACTCGCGAATTCCGTCAAGAGGATTTAATAAAAGTACTTCGGTAATTGATTGGATTCCTTCAAATAATGCTTTCATGGGATGAAGTTGTTATATTTACAATGCAAAAATAGAAAATTAAAAGATGCTTACAAGCTTTTTTAGCAAATCAAAACCGATTAATTACCTGGCTGTTGCTATTTTTATGGCAATACTCTTCCTAGTGCACTTGTTTTTGAGAGTAAATTCATTTTTGACCCTTAAAGAAATTGCTTTCCAAATATTGATGCTTTTTGTTTTTTTAGTATCTATGTTGTTACTTGATTTCATTTCGAGAAAAAACAATTTAACTAAAAATAATACCTTCAAAATTCTTTTATTTGCTTTTTTTGTTACCTCATTTCCTCAGACCTTTCTTACGCCGGAGGTTTTAACTTCAAACTTTTTTGTCCTTTTGGCGCTTAGAAGAATAATAAGCTTACAAACAAAGAAAGATATCCAAAAAAAAATCTTTGATGCTGCTTTGTGGATTGCTCTAGCTTCTTGTATTTATTTTTGGTCAATTCTATTTATGGGAGTTTTATTTGTGTCAATTACCAGCTATGCAGGGACAAACTTTAAAAACTATTTGATACCTTTTGTGGGAATGGCAACAATTATCATTTTGACAAATTCCTATACCTTACTTTTGCAAAATGCCTTCTTTCTACCCTTAGATTGGGTGAGAACATCTGGCTTTGACTTTCTCGCATACAATCAGTTGCAACTCTTATTTCCTTTAAGCATTGTTCTTGGGGTTTTACTTTGGTCATTAGTAGACTCTTATGTGGACAGAAAACACAAAAGCAAAAAAAAGAAAAGCACAACACTATTAATAAGCTTTATTTTATTCATAGCAATTTTCACCGTTATTTTCACACCCCAAAAAATCGGCGCAGAACTACTATTTATGGCGATGCCCTTTTCAGTACTCACTGCAAATTATTTTGAAAAAAGAGGAGATTTTATTTTTAAAGAGGTAATCCTTTGGGTGTTATTATTCCTACCATTTATTGTCTTGTTCCTTTGATGCACATTAACTTAAGTGACATAGAAACCCAACTCAAAAAACGATGGAAATATCCCTACAAATGGCTCCAAAAACAAAACAACCTTTGGGACAGCCATACCAATTTCATTTATTCAATTTCAGACTGGGTCGGCTTGATTGAAGCAATTGCGCGGCTTGTTCAAGAAAAAAAACTGCCTAAAGAGGCTGCATTTTATTATGCCATTAACCGTTGGTATAATTTCTGGAGTTCTGTGGCGGTTGAGCATGTATTTTGTTCTCACTCTCAAGTGAAACCGGCACAAAATGAAAAAGACAAACAGGTTGATTTTTATTTAAAAGGGATTCCTTTTGACCATAAAACATCTGTTTTTCCAAAAGGCTTTGGAAGAAATGTCCCTTTCGCGAAAGCGAATAAAGAACAGTTGCTTTACTGGTTGTACAACCACCAAAGTCAGCAAGGCAGAAAACACCTCGCTAACAGATTGTTTATCATTGTTCACAACAAAAACGGAAACCACTGGAAACTAAAGGCAGAAATTTCACTTTTGCAAGAAGGCATTTCCAATTATGTTACTACTTTTGACCAAAATAAACTCGCTTCATTAAAATTCTCTGAAAACCAGTCGGCACTTTCAGATGTTATTTGGGTAACACAATGAATTACATAGGCTCAAAACACAAACTCAACCCCTGGATTTTAGAAACCATTTCTAAAGCAGTTAATATGCCTTTAAAAGAGACCGTTTTTTGTGACCTTTTTGCGGGTACGGGAGCTGTTGGGAGAAATTTTAAACCGCTGGTGAAACAAGTAATAGCCAATGATGTAGAGTATTACAGTTACATTTTACTTCAAAACTATATTGGGAATCACAAACCCTTGGATTTTGAAAACTTCATTTACAAACTAAATACGCTCCCGGGAATAAAAGGTTTTATCTATGAAAACTATTCAGAAGGCGGTTCCGCCAATAGGCTCTATTTTTCTCAAGAAAACGGGCAAAAACTTGATGCCATTCGCACAGAGATTGAACAATGGAAGACAGACAAAAAAATAAATGAAGGGCTGTATTACTTCCTCCTGGCATCACTCATAGAAAGCGCAGACAAAGTAGCAAATACAGCTTCAGTTTATGGAGCTTTTTTGAAAAAAATTAAAAAATCGGCTGCAAAAAACTTGGTATTAAAGCCTGCTTTATTTGATATAACACCTCAGTCACATCAAGTTTTTCAGGAAGACGCCAATACCTTAATAAAAAAAATTGCCGGGGGTATTCTTTACCTAGACCCACCCTATAATGCCAGGCAGTATGGAGCCAACTATCATCTTTTGAATACCATTGCAAAATATGATACCTTTGTACCTCAAGGGAAAACCGGTTTGCGTTCCTACGAAAAAAGCAACTATTGCAAAAAAGGGGAAGTGGCAAAATCATTTGAGGCTTTGATTGAAAATGCACAATTTCAATGGATATTTTTAAGTTATAACAACGAGGGCTTAATGACCGAAGAAGAAGTAAAAACCATTATGAAGCGGTATGGAAATTACACATTAAAAACAAAAAAATACCAACGCTTCAAAGCGGATAAGACCGAAAACAGAAACCACAAGGCCAATGCTACTTTTGAGTATTTGCATATTTTAGAAAAGTGATAAAAGAAAATATAAAACCTGAAATCTTAAAAGTCCCACTTTAAGGAAGAGTAACTCGAAACAAGAAACCATAAACACGAAACTTTTACCATGTTCACACAAAAGGCAAACAAAATATTCCAAGAAGTCATAAGTAAATACCACGTCATCAACACTGTTGACCAGCCGTTCACTAATCCCTACGATAAGAATGCTCAATTAATTGAGCACTTGCTCTACAGAAAATCTTGGATTGACACCGTGCAATGGCATTATGAAGACATCATCCGCGATCCCAATATCGATCCGGTTGCTGCCTTGAAACTCAAAAGACAAATTGATGCTTCCAATCAAGACAGAACAGACACTGTTGAATATATTGATAGCTATTTTCTGGATAAATATAAAAATGTGGAGGTCAGGAAAAATGCAAAAATCAATACTGAAAGCCCCGCCTGGGGTGTTGATCGTCTTTCCATTTTGGCGTTGAAAATTTATCATATGGATGAAGAGGCATACAGAGCAGACGCTTCACCTGAATACAGACTTAAATGCAAGGAAAAACTTGACGTTCTTCTTGAACAACGCATCGATTTGTCCACCGCCATTGACCAGCTGCTGGAGGATATCGCTCAGGGCGAAAAATATATGAAGGTATATAAACAAATGAAAATGTACAACGACGACGAAATGAATCCCGTGCTTCGAAAAAAATAAAAAGTTCCCTCAAACCTGTCAGCTTTTTTAAACCTGAAATTTGAAACCCGAAACAAAAAACCCAAAACACCTCCTTGTCATTCGTCTCTCAGCATTGGGTGATGTGGCGATGAGCGTACCGGTATTACGGGTGTTGTGTGCAACTTATCCGCATTTACAACTTACGGTCTTATCAAAACCTTTTCACAAACCACTTTTTGATGAATTGCCCAATGTGAGATTTTATCCCGCTGAGGTTAAAGACAAACACAAAGGCATAACCGGACTCTTAAAGCTGGCACGCACATTAAAAAACGAAGGAATAGACGGCGTAGCAGACCTTCACAATGTGTTGCGTTCTCAAGTGTTGGGTTCTTACTTTAAATTTAAAGGTATCTCCATTGCTAAAATAGACAAAGGCAGAGCTGAAAAAAAAGCCCTTACCAGAGAAAAAAACAAAGTTTTCAAGCCCTTAAAAACGACTGTTGAAAGATATGCCGAAGTTTTTGAAAAGCTGTGTTTCCCCATTGATATGGAACAACACCAATTTCCATTAAAAAAGGAAATTCCCGAAAAAATAGCACCGCTTTTTGACACTACATTTAAAAAACACATAGGCATTGCGCCTTTTGCAGCACATTCAGGAAAAATGTATCCGATGGAGTTAATGGAAGAAGTGATTGCAAAACTTGATGCAGATAAGCAAACACAAATCTTCCTTTTTGGCGGCGGAAAAGAGGAAGAAGAAACCCTGAATGCGATTTCACAAAAATTCAATACAGTAACAAATCTGGCCGGGACACTTTCTTTTGACCAGGAATTAGCCATGCTGGCAAACCTCGATGCGATGCTCGCCATGGACAGCGGTAATGCACATTTGGCAGCGATTTATGGCGTGCCTACCATTACTATTTGGGGAGTTACACACCCTTATGCAGGTTTTTATCCTTTCAATCAACCAGAAGAAAATGCATTATTGGCTGATAGAAATCAATACCCTTTAATTCCCAACTCCATTTATGGTAACAAGTCCCCAAAAGGCTATGAAAATGCAATCAAGACCATTTCGCCTCAGCAAATTTTAGATAAACTAAAAAAGATTTAGTAGAACCCTTATATGGTTATAACCTGAAAGGGTTGATAGCACCTAAACATCTGTTGTCTAAAATCTCAAGTCTATTGTCTATTAAACATCATCATAATCAACCTTCAAAACAGAGGTTGTGGGTTGAGCCTGGCAGGTTAAAATAAGCCCTTCTGCCACTTCGCCATCTGTGAGAATTTGATTTTTACGCATAGTAGCGGCGCCTTCAGTAATGCGCGCAATACAGGTGCTGCAAATACCTCCCTGGCAGGAATAAGGGGCGTCAAGATCTTTTTCCAAAACCGCTTCAAGCACTGTTTTGCTTTGTGGCATCACAAAACTTGTTTCTTCGTCATCTAGGATAATGGTGATGGCAGTTGTGCCGTCTTGCAAACCCTCAACAACCGTGGATTCTACTGATGTTGAGAAAAGCTCAAAGTGAATATTTTCATTTGAAATACCATTTTCAACAAGAGTTTCTCTAACCTCATCAATCATAGTTTCTGGGCCACAGAGATAATAGTTTGAAGGATTTAAATTTTTGTATTTATTCTTTAAAAAATAATTTGTAATGGCTTTGCTAATGCGACCAAACTTATAGTCATCAACTTCCTTTCTGCTAAAAACAAATTCCAGAAAAAAGCGATCGGGATGTGCTTGTTGCAAATCCATTAATGCTTTCATAAAGATGGTGTCTTCAGGAGATTTATTTCCGTAAATGAGTAAAAATTTACTTTCAGGCTTTTTTTCTAATGCGGTTTTAAGAATTGACATGATTGGGGTGATGCCACTTCCGGCAGCAAATGCCACATAGCTATTTTTATTACTTTCATTTGGTTCAAAAACAAAAGTGCCTTCCGGCTGAAGCACATCAAGCGTGTCACCTTCACGCAAGTCTTTATTGGCATATAGCGAAAAGCTTCCTCCCTTCACCTCTTTAACAACCACCGAAAGCAATTCACTCTCTGGTGTTGAGCAAAGCGAATAGGCTCTTCTTACTTTTTTTCCGTCAATAGTTGTTTCTAAAGTGAGGTACTGCCCTGCCTGAAACTGAAAAACTTCTTTTAAATCACGAGGAATTTCAAAATGTATCGAAACCGCTTCCGGGGTTTCTTTGATTATTTTCTTGACTGAAAGGCTGTGAAGTCTTGACATACTTTTTTTTGCAAAAATACAATCTTGGTTGAGATTGAAACAATTCTTAAAAGAACTTTATGTTTTTTTATGAACGAATAACAGGTGGTCCCTAAACACAAAATTTAATCGCTCTTTTCGATTATTTTCAAAAAGAAACGTATTTTTACACCTCACTAAAATTTTTACATACTAAAGACTAAGATTTTTAGTTAGTTATCATATAAAAAACACTATTTGATTTGAAGGGGATTTATAAATATTTAGCAGTACTTCTTGTCTTGATTTTGGTAGCTTCTTCCTGCTCCAGAAAGAAAAGCACTTTTATGACAAGAAACTATAGGGCAATCAATGCAGAATACAACGCTTTATACAATGGAAATCTGGCTTTGGAACAAGGTAAGCGAAGTCTTGCTCAAACAATGAAAGATGATTATTTTGAGATTCTTCCAATTGAACTCATTCAAGTGAAAGATGAAATCCAGTTGCCGGGCGAAACAAGAAATACAGATTTTGAACGTGCCGAAGATAAAGCCGTTATCGCTATACAAAAGCACTCCCTTTACTTTAACGGAAAAGAACACAACCCTCAAATAGACGAGGCTTACCTGCTTCTTGGTCAAGCACGCTATTTTGAATCGAGATTTATACCCGCTATTGAGGCTTTTAATTTTATCCTTCACAGATACCCAACAAGCAACAGTGTAAATGCGGCAAAAATTTGGAGGGAAAAAACAAACATAAGACTTCAAAATGAAGATGTAGCCATTGAAAATCTCAAGGAGTTATTTGAGGAAGCAAATTTAGAGGACGAAGACTTTGCAGATGCCTCTGCAATGATGGCACAGGCATACATCAATCTTGAATCACCAGACAGTGCGGTAGTTCACATTAAAAATGCTGCAAAATTTACTAAAAACAATGAAACAAAAGGAAGACTCCTCTACATAAAAGGACAACTCTACAATCTTCTAAATGAAAAAGACAGTGCAAATTTGGCTTTTGACGAAGTTATTGCACTAAACAGAAAATCTCCCAGAGTGTATATGATTAATGCCAAAATGGAAAAAATCAAAAACTTTGATTATGAAAAAGGAGATAAAGTATTGCTTGAAGAACATCTGGAAAAACTAGCTGAAGATAGAGAAAACAGACCCTTTCTTGATATTATTCATCACCAAAGAGGAAAGTTTTACACAAATACTGATGAAATTGATACTGCAATTGCAGCATACAACACATCAATCAAGGAATTTAGACAAAATCAAAAACTTCAGGCCTTTAATTATGAAGCTCTTGGAGATATTTATTTTGACAAAGCAGAGTACAAAATGGCTGGCGATTACTTTGACAGCACACTTCAGCGTCTGGTTGAAAACACCAAACTGCACCGCCAGATTAAAAAGAAAAGAGACAACCTTGAGGACGTCATAAGATATGAAACAATTGCAAAAGTAAACGATAGTGTGCTCAATATTGTTAAAATGAGTGAAGAAGAAAGACTCGCTTATTTTACAGCTTATACTTCAGAATTAAAAGAAAAAGCAATAGCAGATTCTCTGGCTCTCGTAAAAAGTGAGGAAGGATTTAGAAGCAATGAATTTTTTAAAGGAGGAAGAAAAGGAGATGCAACAGAGGCAGGAGGGACATTTTATTTTTACAACACCACCGCAGCTGCCTTTGGCAGGCAACAGTTTAGAAGACAATGGGGAGATAGAAAACTGGAAGACGATTGGCGCAGGTCAAATAAAACAGTTGTTTTAGACTCTGGTGACTCACAAGACCAACTGGCAGCAGCTACAAAAGAATTTACCTCAGGAGAGGCCTTTTTGCCAGAAACGTATCTTGCACAAATCCCAAGTGACCAAAAAGTGATTGACAGCATCACAAGAGACAGAGATATGGCTTATTATCAATTGGGTCTCATTTACAAGGAAAAGTTTAGCGAGTACAATCTGGCTGTTAATCGCCTTGAAACCTTACTCTCTTATCAACCTGAAGAACGGCTTGTGGTTCCTGCAAAATACCATTTGTACAAAACCTATGAACTCTTGGAAAACAATGCCAAAGTAGAGCAGTACAAAAATGATATTGTAACAAACCACCCTGATTCTCGCTATGCAGAATTCATAAGAAATCCCAGCGCACAACTGGCAGCCGATGAAACAAGCCCAGAATATAAATATTTTGAGCTTTACCACCTTTTTGAAGATCAACAGTATGGAGAAGTAATTACCAAGGCAGAACAATACATCAATATGTATGTGGGAGATCCATTGGTGCCAAAATTTGAATTACTTAAAGCAACTGCAATTGGCCGTCAAGATGGTTTTGAAGCTTATAAAAATGCAATCAATTTTATTTCATTAAATTATCCAAATTCTGAAGAGGGAAGAAAAGCAAATAATATTTTTCACGCTCAATTACCGAAAATTGAAAAATTTGATTTTGAAGCCAATAATGACTCAGAACGATGGAAACTCATCTATGAGTTTGATAGTTCATCCAGAGAGGATGCTTTGGCTCTTAAAGAGAAACTGGATACAGCCATAGATGAACTAAAATTCAACTACATCGACACCTCAATTGACTATTACAATGCCTCAAAAGTATTTGTAGTTGTTCATGGTCTATACAGCAAGGAAGGTGCAAAAGGATTTGCTGAAACACTGAGAGAAAACAAAAAATATAAATTAAACCATCCTTACATTGAAATATCCTCACCCAATTATGCCGTAGTTCAAGTGCATAAAAATTTTGAATTGTATAACGCCAAAATCAATTAAAATGTTCACAGACAAAAAATCCAAAGCCCCCGCCATTGTTGGAAACCAGCAAAATAGAATTACTGAAGGAACCTCAATCACCGGTGACTTGATTTCAAAATCAGGTATGCGCATTGATGGAAATGTACAAGGCAATGTTAAAACACCCTCAAAAGTCGTTCTGGGTGAAAAAGGGACTATTAAAGGCACCTTGGAATGCGAAAATGCTGATATTGAAGGAAAATTTTCAGGAAATATGACCATTACTGGCACCTTGACCTTAAGAGCCACAGCTCAGGTTGACGGAGATGTAGTTGCGGGAAAACTTGCAATAGAACCCGGTGCTGCTTTTAATGCAACCTGTGTGATGAAAGGGGCTGTAAAACAAATAATTGAAAATAAGGCAGAAAATCAGGAGTCGATAAAATCTCAAAACCACCTTTTTGAAAGACAAGAAAGAAGTTCAAAACCAAAAACAGAGCAAAGCGTTTAACAGTTATGCAGTTTATTCAGGTATTGCTTTCCAAATGATAGCAATCATTGGTGTAGGCACATACATAGGCATACTTCTTGACGATTACTTTGAAACCCAAAAACCCATACTCACGGCCGGTCTCTCACTTCTTTCGGTTTTAATCGCTATTTTTGCCGCCATTAGACAACTCCTGTCCAATTCAAAAAAAGATACTCAATGAATTCGTTATTTTTAAAAAGAGAAGTTATATTTCTTGTGCTTCTTCTGCTTTTCACATTGTTATTATTTGGAATACATTGGTATATCTCTTTTCATTTTATAGAAGAAGTTAAACTTATCATACCACTTTATGCTATTTATGGATTTCACTTTATCACCGTTCTAATTGTCTATACCATTGTAAATTATAAACATGCAACGGGTAAAACCCAAATCTTTCCGCTTTTTATGGGAGCAACGCTTTTTAAAATGATACTTTGCATCGTTTTTTTACTTCCGGTCCTTTTAAAACCTAATGAAAATGCCACCTTGGAAGTGTTTAATTTCTTCATCCCTTACTTTCTCTTTTTGGCTTTTGAAATAATCAACATTACCCTTTTTCTTAAAGAGAAATAAACCTGTATTTTATTGTTTGACAATTCATTTACTATTACTACATTTGCACCGATTTTCAGGAACGCATTATTACTTTATTGAAGAAATGAATTTAAGCGCCATCAGAACACTGTTTTTAGGAGTATTTTTAAGTACTTCTTTTTTTGTATCTGCCCAAGAAGTCTCACCTGAGGCACAAGAGGATAAAAAATTTGACCCCAAAAGCATGATTATGCATCACGTAAAAGATGCTTATGGGTTTCATATTATTGATATTGGCGAAAAGAAATATGCTATATCACTTCCAGTCATTTTATGGACAAATAACGGCCTTACTACTTTTATGTCCTCTGCTTTTGAACATGATTATTATGGAAATGTTGTTGTTGAAAAAAACGGCCAAAAGTTTGTAAACTATAAAGAAAAAATTTACCAACTCAATCCCGGGGAAGAAAAATTACTAAAAGGGGAAGATGGTTACCCTTCCAATGCCGTTAAACCGACACTTGACATTTCAATCACAAAAAATGTCTTTATGATGTGGGTATCCATGCTGGTATTGTTCTTTATATTTATAGGTGCTGCCAGAAAATACAAGAAATCAGAAAGTTTTGTTCCTAAAGGAATAGCGAGTTTTGTTGAGCCTTTGGTTTTATTTATCAGAGATGAAGTTGCTATCCCTATGATTGGGGAGAAAAAATATGCGCGTTTTATGCCTTACCTGTTAACGGTGTTTTTCTTTATCTGGTTAAACAATATTTTTGGTTTGATTCCCATAATTAACGGCGCAAACCTAACAGGTAATATTGCCTTTACTATGACAATGGCGTTATTTACTTTTTTTATTACCACCTTCAATGGGAATAAAAGCTATTGGAAACACATTTTCTGGATGCCCGGCGTTCCGGTCCCAATGAAAATATTTTTAATGCCTATAGAGATTGTGGGGATGTTTACCAAACCCATTTCGTTAATGATACGTCTCTTTGCAAATATCACAGCGGGACACATTATTGTATTGGCGTTAATGTCATTGATTTTTATCTTTAAAACAGTATGGTTGTCCCCAGTGTCTGTTTTATTCTCTTTATTTATTATTGTAATCGAAATTGTGGTAACCGCAATTCAAGCATATATATTCACTATTTTGTCTGCCCTTTATTTTGGAATGGCAACTGAAGAACACGAGCATCATTAATTAATTTAAATTTTATAACTATGACTATTACAGGAATTGCAGCAATTGGAGCCGGACTGGCAGCTATCGGAGCCGGAATGGGTATCGGAAGAATTGGTGGATCAGCTATGGAAGCTATGGCACGTCAACCCGAAATCCAAGGTAAAATTCAAACATCTGCACTTATTCTTGCAGCCTTCGTTGAGGCGGTTGCACTTTTTGGTGTTGTTGTTGCCTTACTTCAAGGTTAAGAAACTTAAAAGCACAGAAACAACGGTTGGTTGTTTCTGTGCTTTTTAAAAAATTTAAATGATTAAAACTATTTAGAAATGGATTTAGTAACACCCGGATTTGGATTGGTATTTTGGACGGTTATCACTTTCCTTATACTGTTATATATTTTAAAGAAATTTGCCTGGAAACCCATTCTTGGCGCAGTAAGTTCTCGAGAAGAGTCCATTAAAAATGCGCTTGCTGCTGCTGAAGCCGCTCGTCGCGAAATGGAAAACCTTCAGGCAGACAATGAGCGTATTCTTCAGGAAGCCCGCGCAGAGCGCGAAGCCATGTTGAAAGACGCACGCGAGATGAAAAATAAAATGATTGCAGACGCTAAAGAAGAAGCAAAGCAATCAGCAGATAAAATGATTGCTCAGGCTCAGGAAGCCATTCAAAGCGAGAAAAAAGCAGCAATTGCTGAACTAAAAGGCCAGGTTGCTTCACTTTCTTTAGAAATTGCAGAAAAAGTTATAAAACAAGAACTATCTAACAAAGGCCAGCAAGAAAAATTGGTGGAGGATATGTTAGGAAAAGCAACATTAAACTAAGCAACTCATGAGCAGAGCAGCCATAAGATATGCAAAAGCAGTTTTAGACCTTTCATCACAGAGTGGATCTTCAAAAGAGACCTTTACTGAAATGAAAGATGTTTTAAACACACTTCAGGGCAGCAAAGAATTGCAATTGATGTTAAAAAGCCCTGTTGTTAAGCAAGAAGACAAGCGAGCTGTTTTAAAACAAGTGTTTAGCAACTCCTCTAAAATTCTTTTGAGTCTGTTGGACATCTTGATTGACAACAAGCGTGGAGGTCTTTTGGAAAAGGTGGCTATAAATTATATTTCACTTTACAACACAAGTATCAATGCAGTTGATGCAATTGTAACATCTGCAATTCCTCTTGACAGCGCATTGGAGCAAAAAGTGTTGACTAAAGTAAAAGAGCTCACCGGAGCAACAGAAGTGACTTTAGTTAACAAAGTAGATCCAGCAATTATTGGTGGATTTGTTTTACGAGTGGGCGATACTCAATATGATGCAAGTATTGCAAACAATTTTGAAGAATTAAGAAAAGAATTTAAACAAGCATATAATTAAAAAAGCGTCTTAGACGACTTTAACTTTATATTTTAATACAATGGCAGAAGTAAAACCGGCTGAAGTATCAGCAATTTTAAAGAAACAACTTTCAGGATTTGAAGCATCAGCTTCACTTGATGAAGTAGGAACTGTTTTAACCGTGGGTGATGGTATTGCCCGTGTGTATGGACTTTCAAATGTGCAGTATGGCGAACTTGTTGAGTTTGGCGGTGGTTTGGAAGGAATTGTACTTAACCTCGAGGAAGACAACGTTGGGGTGGTACTTTTAGGACCTTCTAAAGCAATCAAAGAAGGTTCTGTCGTAAAACGTACACAACGCATCGCTTCTATTAAAGTGGGAGAAGGAATCACAGGTCGTGTTGTGGATACACTTGGTCAACCCATTGACGGAAAAGGTCCAATAGTTGGAGAAACCTATGAATTGCCACTTGAGCGTAAAGCTCCCGGTGTAATTTACAGAGAGCCTGTAACAGAGCCACTTCAAACCGGTATCAAAGCAATTGACGCGATGATTCCCGTTGGAAGAGGTCAGCGTGAATTGGTAATTGGTGACCGTCAAACAGGTAAAACCACCGTTTGTATCGATACCATTATCAACCAGAAAGAATTTTATGATGCCGGCAAACCGGTTTATTGTATCTATGTGGCCATTGGTCAAAAAGCATCTACTGTGGCAAATATCGCCAAAGTCCTTGAAGACAAAGGTGCTATGGCATATACCACTATTGTTGCCGCAAATGCGAGTGACCCAGCGCCAATGCAGGTTTATGCTCCCATGGCAGGTGCTGCAATAGGTGAATATTTTAGAGATACAGGTCGCCCTGCATTGATTATTTATGATGATTTATCAAAACAAGCTGTTGCTTACCGTGAGGTATCTCTTCTTTTGAGAAGACCTCCGGGACGTGAAGCCTATCCTGGTGACGTTTTCTACCTTCACTCAAGACTTTTAGAGCGTTCAGCAAAAATCATTAATGATGATGGTATTGCAAAAAACATGAACGACCTTCCTGAGGTATTGAAAAGCAAAGTAAAAGGGGGAGGATCTTTAACCGCATTACCGATTATTGAAACACAAGCCGGTGACGTTTCTGCATATATCCCAACAAATGTAATTTCGATTACAGACGGGCAAATCTTCCTTGAATCAGATTTGTTTAACGCAGGGGTTCGTCCGGCGATTAATGTGGGTATTTCGGTATCACGTGTGGGTGGTAACGCTCAGATAAAGTCAATGAAAAAAGTTGCCGGTACGCTTAAACTTGACCAGGCGCAGTTCCGTGAATTGGAGGCATTTGCCAAGTTTGGTTCAGACCTTGATGCCGCGACTTTGAATGTTATCGAAAAAGGAAAACGTAACGTTGAAATATTAAAGCAAGCAGAAGCGAGTCCATTTACCGTTGAAGATCAGGTAGCAATTATTTATGCAGGTTCTAAAAACCTTTTGAGAAGTGTTCCTGTTGACAAGGTAAAAGAATTTGAAACTCAGTATATCGAATTCCTGAATGCTAAACACAGAAATATCCTTGATGACATCAAAGCAGGTAAATTAACCGATGAGGTTATGGACAAGCTTGCCAATGTTGCCAAAGAGCTTTCAGCGAAATACAATTAGATTTGAGCATTAAGTATTAAGACATCTCTCTTGTCTTAATACTTAGTTCTTAATACTTGATACTCTATTTAAAATGGCAAACTTAAAAGAAATACGTAATAGGATTACATCAGTATCTTCAACGATGCAGATAACAAGTGCCATGAAAATGGTGTCTGCTGCAAAACTAAAGAAAGCGCAAGATGCCATAACCGCCATGCGTCCTTATGCTGATAAATTAACGCAATTATTACAAAGCTTAAGTGCTACCCTTGAAGGCGACACCGGAAGCAAATATGCCGAGCAACGCGAAGTAAAAAGTGTTTTGATTGTTGCCATCACCTCAAACAGAGGGCTTGCCGGCGCTTTTAATTCAAACATTGTTAAGGAAGCAAAAACCATTGCAGCCGGTTTTCAAGGTAAAAAAGTGGATTTTTTCACTTTAGGGAAAAAAGGAAATGACATTTTAAAGAAAACCCACACCATCGCTGAAAACAACAACGAAATTTTTGAGAACCTTAACTTTGAAAACGTTTCAGTTATTGCAGAAAAGTTAATGGAGTTGTTTACCTCAGGTAAGTATGACAAAATCATTTTGGTGTACAACCAGTTTAAAAATGCCGCTACCCAGATTGTAGCTAAAGAGCAATTCCTGCCAATTGTTCCGATGGAAGTAAAAGAGGAAACCCCTTCATTAAAAAATCAGGATTATATTTTTGAGCCTTCCAAAGAAGAAATTGTTGAGCAATTGATTCCTAAAAGCTTAAAAACACAATTATTCACCGGCATCAGAGATTCTGTAGCCAGTGAGCATGGTGCACGTATGACTGCTATGCACAAAGCAACAGACAACGCTACCGAACTTAGAAACGCACTTAAATTGTCATACAACAAAGCACGTCAAGCATCTATTACCAATGAAATTCTTGAAATTGTTGGTGGAGCTGAGGCCTTGAACAATTAATAAATTTATACCATCAAAGTCTTAAAACTTTTAAGATTTATATGAACCCTCTCAGGATGTCAAACCCTTAGAGGGTTTTTTAATTACCTTTATGGCATTACTTTTGAAAATGCTACTAAAAATGATAACGATGCGCTCACTTACTTTTTTACTTATATCAATTTTCATGTTTTCCTGTAACAGCAATAAAATGATGTTTCAGGAAAATCCACCATTTGAAGTGGCAGAGGCCAGTTTTCAAAAATGGTTTGGAGGGACTCAAGAAGCCGGAAGTGGAATTCATTTTACACTCACTTTTTTAGAAATATCAGAAGGGGTCCTTATTGAAAAAATTTATTTTAGAGGTAAAGTAGAAATACTCAAACAAAACACTCAAAATACCAAAACGTATTTTGAAACTTTCGTTGACAAACCAAAAGAGGATGTTGTTTTAGACAGCAATTCCGTTAAGGAAATGGATAACCCGAGACCTTCATTAACATCAGAAATCCCCTTTGAGATTAAAGCTGATGAAGCCGTTATTCAATACCGAAAAGGAAATAAAACCTATTATTACAAAATCGAGAAAATCACCGAAAAAGAAACAGTCGCTTACCCTTCCTCAAAGCCTGATGATAACTAATCCCTAAAATTTTGCGCAACTAAGTCGTTTTAAATACATTTATGGTTTCTAACAACCATTGCTTTTGACGGCTTTCAAAAAACTCTTTCAGCACACCTTTATTTATGGTCTGGCAACAGTGTTGCCTAGAATGCTGAGTTTTCTTTTGGTGCCGCTTTACACCGCTGTACTGCCCACCAAGGAATTTGGGGAAATTTCCATCATTTTCTCATGGATTATCCTCTTTAACGTGATTTTGGCCTATGGAATGGAAACGGCTTTTTTCAGGTTTTTCACTAAAGAGGATAACAAAAAAACAGTTGTCTCTACAGCAACTATTTCTCTGATATTTACCTCGCTCTTGTTTTTGGTGGGGGCTTTTACTTTCAGAAACGGTCTTTCAGCACTATCCGGAATTCCGGTGGAGTATATTTCGTTTACCATTTTTGTGCTTACGCTTGATGCCCTGGTGATTATTCCCTTTGCGTGGTTGCGGGCAAACGAGCAACCGCTGCGCTATGCCGTTATCAAGATTCTAAATGTCACGGTAAACTTAGGATTAAACGTTTTTTTCCTCGTAGCACTTCCTCAAATGGCTTCAGATGATTTTTTAGGAAAGTTCTACACCGCAGATTATGAAATCTCTTATATCTTTATTTCGATGGTGGCTGCGAGCGCTATCACTTTCTTACTGTTGCTTCCGTTTTATTTTAAAACCATTTATAAATTCAGCAAACCTCTTTGGAGGGAAATGATGCGGTATGCTGTTCCTGTTTTAATTGCAGGCATTGCTTTTGCCATTAATGAAGCTTTTGACAGGATTCTTTTGGGTTGGTTGCTCCCGTCTGATATCGCCGAGGAAGCGGTGGGTGCCTATGCCGCTTGTTATAAGTTGGCTATTTTTATGACACTTTTTGCGACAGCTTTCCGGCTGGGTATTGAACCGTTTTTCTTCAGTCAGGCAAAAGAAAAAAATGCACCTGAGACCTATGCCTTGATAACTCGCTATTTTATTGCTTTTGGAGCCATTATTCTGCTCACCGTAGTTGTTTTTGCAGATGTTTTGAAAATTATCCTCATTCGCGACAGTGACTATTGGGTGGCAATGCAAATTGTTCCATTGATTTTGCTGGCTAATTTTTGTTTGGGCATTTATCACAATCTTTCCGTTTGGTATAAAATTACTGATCGCACCAAGTTTGGAGCTTATATCTCGATTTTTGGTGCAATTATCACGCTTAGTGTTAACTTTTTGTTGATTCCCACAATGAGCTTTATGGGGTCGGCCATAGCAACTGTAGCTGCTTATGGAAGTATGATGTTGCTTTCTTATTATTATGGGCAGAAGTATTTTCCCATTCCTTATGCGATTAAAAAAATAAGTTTGTATTTTTTCGGTTCTATCATTGTATCAGCAGTTTGTTTCTATATTCTCAAAAATACTTATGCGATTACCATTCCCTTATGGATCGCTTTCTTAACTTTGGTACTTGTTCAGGAAAAGCAAGCTGTTCGACAAATTTTAAGATTTAAAAAATGACCATAAAGATTATCAACAAATCAAATCACGAGCTGCCTCATTATGAAACTATCGCCTCTGCGGGAATGGATTTGCGGGCTTTTATTCAAGAGCCTGTCACGTTAAGACCTTTAGAGCGAGCCATTATTAAAACAGGGCTCTTTATTGAACTTCCTGTGGGCACAGAAGCACAAGTAAGACCACGAAGCGGCTTGTCAGCAAAAAAAGGAGTAACGGTCTTAAACGCTCCGGGAACCATCGATGCAGATTATCGTGGGGAGATAGGTGTGATACTTGTTAATCTGTCAAATGAGGTTTTTACCGTTGAAAATGGAGAGCGCATTGCCCAGCTAGTCATCGCAAAACACGAGCGTGCTCAATGGATGGAAGTAGAAACACTGTCTGAAACTTCACGTGGAGAAGGGGGTTTTGGAAGTACAGGAGTAAAATAATTCCCGCATAGGCGGGAATCTCGGCGTTAAAATGACTTGAATTTCTTTTGATTTACAAAATGTAATTTTAAAAACAGATACCCGTCATCGCGGGCATAATTTATGAAAATAATAGTACCCATGGCAGGTCGCGGAAGCCGCCTCAGGCCACACACACTTACGGTTCCTAAACCTTTAATACCGGTTGCCGGAAAACCTATTGTGCATCGCTTGGTGAAAGACATCGCTAAAGTGATTAATAAAACCATCACTGAAGTGGCCTTTATTATCGCAGAGGACTTTGGTGATGAAGTAGAAAAAAGTTTGCTTGAAATAGCAGAGTCACTTGATGCTAAAGGGTCTATTTACTATCAAGACAAACCGCTGGGCACCGGCCATGCTATTATGTGTGCCAAAGATTCTCTGGAAGGACCTTGTGTTATTGCTTATGCAGATACCCTTTTTAGGGCAGAGTTTCAATTGGACGAAAAAGCAGACAGTGTCATTTGGGTCAAAGAAGTTCAGGATCCCTCACAATATGGTGTTGTAAGTTTAGATTCTAATAATATTATTACCGGGCTGGTTGAAAAACCTAAAGATTTTGTGTCAAATCTTGCGGTTATTGGCATTTATTATTTTAAAGAGGCTGCTCATTTAAAAGACGAATTACAAAAAGTACTGGATGAAAACCTTACCCATGGAGGGGAATATCAAATCAATGACGGTATAAAAGCCATGATGAATCAAGGCAAGGTTTTTGTGCCAGGTAAAATTGAAGAATGGATGGACTGCGGCAACAAGAATGTTACAGTTGAAACCAACAGCAGGATGCTAAAACACCTATTAAACGAAGGTATACCGTTGATTTCTGCCAACATCAACGAAGAGAATGCGACCATCATAGAGCCCTGCTATATTGGTGATAACGTAACGATCAAAAATTCTACCATTGGCCCAAATGTGTCACTTGGTGATGGTTGTGTTGTTGAAAACAGTACCATCAAAAACAGTTTGATACAAACCAACAGTACAATTAAAAATGCAAGCATAGACAATGCAATGATAGGGAATCACGTTATGTTTGACGGTAACTTTACATCTATAAGTTTAGGGGATTACTCAAATATGGAATAAAAATTTGAAGGAACATTTTACATATTCTCTTTTTTTGATTTTAGGATGGTTTTTCATCCCCTTGATCTCTTCTGCCCAAGATGAAAAAACGGATGAGGTTGTACTGGATGAGCTGGGCGTGGTGACTGACCGTTTTCAAGAACACTTTTTTGAAGCACTCAAACAGAAAGGCATCGAAAATTATGACCGTGCACTTAAATCACTTGAAAAAGCAGCTCAAGAATCACCAGAGGAAGTGGTTATTTATTTTGAAATGGCAAAGAACTATGGATTCCTTAAGCAATGGGACAGGGCAGAAGAAAATTACAACAAAGTGCATCAAATGGAACCCGGCAAACCCGAAGCTTATGAAGGCCTGTATGATGTTTACTACAATACGAATGAGTATCTAAAAGCCATTGAAGTTGTAAAAGAACTCATTCCTTTTGACAAAGAATACAAAGAAGATCTCGCCAATCTTTATGAACGAACAGAACAATATGACAAAGCGTTGCAGCTGCTGGACGAACTGGATCAGGAGCTGGGAAATAATGACTATCGCAATCAATTGAGGCAGCAAATCTATTCAAAAAGTGATGATACAGGAGGCCAGATTTCAGACCTGAAACAACGCATCAATCGCACACCGGCAAACGAGCAGGATTTCCTTAACCTCATCTATCTTTACAGTGAGCAAAACAACAAAGAAGCGGCTTTCGCTACAGCAAAAAAATTAATTGAAACCAATCCCAATTCAGAATTGGCTCACCTGGCATTGTATAAGTTTTACCTTGATGATGGTAAAACTGATGAAGCAATAACCTCAATGAAGAGGGTGTTTACTTCAGATGAAATTGATCAGGAAACCAAATTCAAAGTACTCAATGACTTTATTTTGTTTGTAAATCAAAATCCCACTTTTGAAAAAAACCTGGTGGAAATGGTCGAATTGTTTTCAGAAGAATTTAACAACAATAAGGTATATGTGCAACTGGGAAATTATTATTTAGGAAAGGAGCTAAATGCAAAAGCACTTCAGTATTTTCAAAAGGGCCTAAAAAATAATGCTTCCGATTTTAATTTAATAAAAAACACGCTCTTACTTCAAATTGATTTTGATAATTTTGAAGAAGCTGAGGAATTAAGCAGGAAAAGTCTAAATTTATTTCCAAGTCAGCCATTTCTTTATTTAATCAATGGACTAGCAAACCTTAACCTTGAAAACACTTCAAGAGCAAAATCGATGTTGGAAACAGGTCTTGATTTTCTCATCGATGACCTTCAAATGGAGCTGGACTTTTATTTACAATTGAGTAAAGTTTATGCGAAAGAAGGAAATTCTTCTAAGGCAAAAGACTATGAAAATAAAGCAAAACAAATCCTTATTAAAAATTAAACCTCTGTATGAGCTTTTTTAAAATGTCCACTTTTATTTTTTTAAGCACACTTTTTCTCTCATGTGGCACAACCAAAAATGCTTCGTCGACCATCGATGCCGGCATAGGTGCAAAGGAATTAATAGACCTACATAAAAAAAGTGAAGCGCGCTTTAAAACGCTTGCATCAAGGGTTCAGGTGAATTATGATGATGGTGAAAGTTCACAGAGTGTCACTGTAAGTTTAAGAATGCAAAAAGATGAAACTATTTGGGTAAGTGCTTCAATTTTAGGAATCACAATGGCAAAACTGCTCATTACTCCAGAAAAAGTGAGCTATTATGAAACAATCGACAAAACCTTTTTTGATGGAGATTTTAGTTTGTTAAGTCGCTGGCTGGGAGTAGATATTGATTTTAAAATGGCTCAAAATATTTTATTAGGGAATGCCGTTTTTGATTTGAATGATAAAAATTATTTGGTTTCAGTAACGGATATTAATTACAAGCTTACGCCAAAAAAGCAACAAGATTTGTTTAAACTTGTTTTTTTGATAAACACAACAAATTTTAGAATGGCATCACAACAAGTAACACAGCCAAACGAGCAACGAGTTCTAACAGTTGACTATAGCTCATATCAAGTAGCCGGAAACCATATATACCCAAAAGAAATTAAGTTAAATGCCATTGAACAAAACAAGCAAACAAGAATACTTCTTGATTACAGAAACATTGATGTAAACCCCGTGTTGACATTCCCGTTTAGAATTCCACGGGGATATGAAGAAATAACCTTAGACTAATGAGTGCAGTTTTAAGAGCTTATTTGATTTTTGGAATGCTGTTTTTAACAGGGCAGGCGCTTTTGTCTCAAACTGATAAACAAGCTGAACTTGAACAAAAACGCTTGCAAATACAAGAGGAAATAAAACAAATCAACAACTTACTTTTTTCAACAAAAAAGAAAGAAAAGTCTGTACTCACTGAGGTTGAAAACATTTCCAGTCGCATTCATGCCAGGGAAAATTTAATCAAAGTGACCAATCAGCAAGCCAATCTTATTTCGCGAGAGATTAATTCTAATATGTCAAAGATTGACCAGTTGCGAAAAGACCTTCAAACATTAAAAGAAGATTACGCAAAATTGATTGTGAGAACTTATAAAAGCAAATCTGACCAAAGCAGGGTAATGTTTTTATTGTCTTCTGAAAGCTTTTTACAAGCCTATAAACGGGTGCAATACATGCAACAATATGCCAATCACAGAAAAAAACAAGGAGAGGAAATACAGCAAAAAACCCAGGAACTACAGGAATTGAATCAAAATCTGATTATTCAGCAAAAAGAAAAACAAGCGCTTATTGAAGAAAACAGAGTTGCGCGCAATCAATTACAGGACGAACGCAAACAACAGGAAGCCTTGATGAGCACACTTAAAAAGGATGAAAGCAAATACTCAGCACAAATTAGAGAAAGACAGCGGGTAGCAGCCGCAATCGATAAGCAGATAGAAGATTTAATTAAAGCAGCCATAGCAGAATCAAACAAAGCTACCGGAACGACCACAAAAGAAAGAACAAGCACCAAGTTTGCTATGACCGCAGAAGCAAAAGCGCTTGCTGCAAATTTTACAGGCAACAAAGGAAAACTACCTTGGCCGGTTGAGCGTGGTGTGGTGGTAACCCGATTTGGAACCACACAACATCCCACCTTGCCAAATATAAAGACGTATAGTAGTGGGGTAGAAATCGCCACCGATGAAGGAGCCAAAGCCCGTGCTGCTTTTGACGGCGAAGTGCTTGCGGTAACCGTGATTAGAGGAGCCAATAAAGCAATTCAAATAAGACACGGCGACTACATCACGGTGTATCAAAACGTAGATGAGGTTTATGTAAAACGTGGAGACAAAGTGACTACCAGACAAGAAATAGGAAGGGTATATACAAATAAAACAACAGGTAAAACCATCTTAAAATTCCTGATTTTTCAGAATACAAACAAATTAAACCCGGCAGACTGGGTGTTTAAGATGTAATATTACACAAACAAAGCCTTTAACTCTGTGGCATCTTTGGGTTTCATTTTACCGGCCAGTACAAGGCTGAGTTGTTTTCGCCGTAAAGCAGCTACAAAGCGTTCTTTTTCTAGTTCGGTTTCAGGAATTATTTCTGGAACTTCCATGGGAGTGCCCATTTCATCAACGGCAACAAAAGTATAAATAGCTTCGTTTGCTTTTGACCTGTTACCACTTTCACGGTCTTCAATCCATACATCCATATATACTTCCATAGAAGTTTTAAAAGCGCGAGATACTTTAGCTTCAACAGTCACGACACTTCCCACAGGAATCATTTTATTAAAAGCCACATGGTTGACTGATGCAGTAACCACAATGCGTCGCGAGTGTCTTCGGGCACTTATACTCGCTGCACGGTCCATACGCGCAAGTAACTCGCCCCCAAACATATTTCCAATGGGGTTTGTTTCACTGGGTAGTACCATGTCTGTAAGAATAGTAAGTGTTTCTTTAGGAGTTCTGGATTGCATAACTATATTTTTATGCAAAGATACTGCCTTTTAAAGTTTGATTAAGTAAATGAAGTAAAATTTAAAAGGAAAATAGCGCGTAGATTAATTTAATTCTTGAACCAATAACCAAGCGTCTTTATTATCTTGAAGTTTTACCTCACGAAGTGATTTAAGAGCCTCCTCTATACTTTCAAAACTATTGTAAACTACCTGATGAAGCCCATGTTTATTTACACCAAGAGCTCGTGCAGGATATCCTTTTTCTTTAAGTTGTTCAATTTTGGTAAGTGCATTTTCTTCCATTCTAAAAGCACCGGCAACGAGGTGATAATTGCCTGAAGGTTTTTTCACCTCTAGGGTGAGGGATGGAAGCGGCGTGTTTACCAAAAAAGTAGCTTGCTGGATTTGATTTTCCACTAAGGAATTTGCCTTTTGTTTTTCAACGATATTGTGCTGGCTTACTTGGATATTGTATAAATACACACCACTCAAACTTGACAACCCAATGGCGAGCAGTCCTATGGCGGCATATTTTATAAAAGGGATACTTCTTTTTTGAGGTGTAAAAAGAAGTGTAGTGGCTTCCGCTTTTTTGGGTTCATTAACTCTATCAATCTCTTTAGAAATAAAGGGTTCCAATCCAAAAGCTTCTGTGAGAAAATTTGTTGCCGTTTCAGGGATAAATTCAAGATTGGAATTTTGGGACATTTTAAGTAAACCAATTGTAGGAATTGAGATTGTTTCTCCTTTTTCTAAATTACTTTTCAGCTTTTTTACTTCCGCTCTAAGGCGAAAAAGCGCAGCTTCATAGGTACTATTTTCAGTTTTAGCAATATGATTTGCAAGCAAACCGTCATTAGTCTGTAGATGTCTGTTAAAAGAGAGGGATTTTGCTGGAGGGAAAAATGTATTTGTTTTGCTATCAATAGATGCCGGTTTATTTTGAGTTAAAAAAGCACCCAAACCGGGCAGGATGACACATTCATACCTGTATAGTAAATTGCTTATGTAATTAGATATATTCATTACAAACAAATTTACTGTTTTTTTCCACTTTCAAAATATACAATTGCATAAGTTTTTAACAATTCAATTTTTCTTGTACTTTTATAACTTACTCAAATGGATGTTGTGACAAAAGACGATTTATTTTACACACTTGTTTTGCAAAAAGTGCCTAATTTGGGAGACGCATCAGCTAAGAAATTAATTCAAAAAGCGGGAAGTCCGGAAGCTGTTTTCAAAGAGAAAAAAAGCAATTTGATAAAAATAGATGGAATAGGAGCATTTAAGTTAAAAGATTTAGGTAATAAAGATTTTTTTGCTTCAGCGGAAGAAGAAATTCAATTTATTGAAGAAAATGAAATTAAAACCTGTTTTTTTAAAGACGAAGATTACCCTGAAAAACTCAAACACTGTATTGATGGTCCTATACTCTTTTTTCAGCGCGGAAACATCAATCTAAACAAAAAGCGAATTATCAGTGTAGTAGGAACACGAAAAGTCACAAGTTATGGGAGCTCTTTTTGTGAACAATTGATGGAAGAGTTAGCACCGCTTGACCCAATCATTGTCTCAGGCTTTGCTTATGGGGTTGATATAACAGCGCATAAAGCGGCTGTTAAAAATGGTTTACAAACCATTGCCTGTCTTGCCCACGGGTTGAATCAAATCTATCCCAAAACACATAAAAAGTATGTTAAAGAGATGGAACATCATGGAGGTTTTATTACTGAGTTTTGGAGCAGTGATGTTTTTGACAGAACCAATTTTTTAAGACGCAATCGCATTATTGCCGGTATCTCTGAAGCCACTATCGTGATTGAATCTGCAGAAAAAGGAGGCAGTCTGGTTACTGCAGAACTTGCCAATTCATACAACAGAGATGTATTTGCTGTGCCCGGTAGGGTCAATGACAGTCAAAGTAAAGGCTGTAACAATCTAATTAAAACACAACGAGCCAATCTATTGACCTCTGCAGCAGATTTAATCTATATTTTAAACTGGAAACTGGAAGAAAATAAACCCAAAGTAATTCAAAAACAGCTTTTTGTTGAGCTAAGTAACGACGAAAAAGTGATTTTTAACTATTTAAAAGAACATACAAAAGCACAACTTGATGCCATTGCGATTGATTGCAAAATGCCTATTTTTAGAGCAACAACGCTTCTACTGGATCTTGAGTTAAAGGGATTGATAAAACCCTTACCTGGAAAATTATTTGAATTCCTTTAAAAAAATTATCAACCAATTTAAATATTTATTACTTTTACTGTTATTAACTTAAACTAATAAATTATGAAAAAAATTACTTTATCTTTATTTACTCTTGCAATACTGGCCTTAACAGGGCAAATGACTGCACAGGTAGCTGAGAATGTTACCGAGTACAACCAAAATCCACCTGCTGCTTCAAGTGAGATACCAGATTTTAGCAACAATAATCAAGTTCAAGGTTCTGTAATCTACAGCAATGGACCTGTTTTTAACGTTGCTGGTGGAGGTGCTGGCAACGCAGACCTTAGTTTGCTTGAAAACCTTTCAGTTGGGAACACAACTCTTGGCGCGGGTCATCAAACTGCAAATGGAAACCGTATTGCTGATGAATGGGTGCTAACAGAAACCGTTGAAGTTACTTCAATAGACTTTTATGCCTATCAAACCGGATCAACTACAACCTCGACAATATTAGGAGTGACTATAGTAGTATGGGATGGTGAGCCGGGAGTTGGTACAGCAATATTTGGTGATGACGCTATCAGTGCAATGATAAACACTGATTGGAGTGGAGTCTATAGAGCTTCTGAGACCACACCACTAGATGCTACTAGACCCATAATGAGAAACACAGTTGAAACACCAGGGTTAGTATTAACACCTGGCACATACTGGATTGACTGGGATGCAGATGGCAGTTTAGGATCAGGTCCTTGGGCGCCTCCAATTGCTGCGCCACTTGGCACAGGTGCTTCAGGTAATGCAAAGCAATCTTTAGCAGGAGTTTGGGGTGATTTGCTTGATGGTGGATCAGGGAATCCGCTCGGGATGCCATTTGATGTAACTGGAACTGTTTTAAGTCTAGTTGACAACTCTTTTGAAGGGTTTGCTTACTACCCAAACCCAACCACAAACATTCTTAACGTAAGTGCTAAGTCAAACATTGAAAACATCACTATCTTCAATGTATTGGGTCAGCAATTAATCAGTGTGACTCCAGACAAGCTTTCTGCGAAAGTTGACATTTCAAACTTAAGCACTGGTATGTATGTAATGAAAGCGACTGTTAATGGTACTGTGGGAAGTTTTAATATTGTAAAGAGATAAACACACCCCAACCCGTATTAAAATTACAAACCTCTTAGTTTTCACTAAGAGGTTTTTTATTGATTTAAAAACCCACTTTTTTCCTGACTCTTTTTAAAACATCATCGGCAACCAATTTGGCCTTTTTTGAACCTTTTTGTAGTGCATCTTCAAGCTCCTGTTTATTTTCCATCAAATATGTAAAGTGTTTTCTTTCTTTTTCAAATCGTGAGAGCATAAGATCAAACAAGGCTTGCTTGGCGTGGCCATAGCCATAATTTCCTGCTTTATAGTTTGCAGACATTGTTGCTATTTCTTCTTTTGAAGCGAGTAATTTATAAAGGGCAAAAACATTACAGGTGTCTGGGTTTTTTGGGTCTTCCAGAGGAGTGCTGTCTGTTTCTATACTCATAATTTGTTTGCGCAATTGCTTATCGGGTAAAAAGAGGTTGATAGTATTTTCTTTTGATTTGCTCATTTTAGCACCATCTGTTCCTGGAATATACATACTTTCTTCCTGTACTTTAGCTTCAGGTAAAACAAAGGTTTCTCCATATTTGGAATGAAAACGAGCCGCTACATCACGAGTCATTTCAAGATGCTGCAATTGGTCTTTTCCCACGGGAACAAACTCGGCATCATACAATAAAATGTCTGCAGCCATTAACATTGGGTAGCTAAACAAACCGGCGTTGACATCTTCAAGACGGTCTGACTTGTCTTTAAAAGAATGAGCCAATGTGAGTCGTTGATAAGGAAACATGCAACTGAGGTACCATGAAAGCTCGGTCACTTGTGGGATGTCGCTTTGTCTGTAAAACACGGTTTTATTGATGTCAAGTCCAAAGGCTATCCAGGCAGCTGCCACGCTATAGGTGTTTTCACGCAAAGTAACAGGGTCTTTAATTTGAGTGAGCGAATGCATATCTGCTATAAATAAATAACTTTTATTATGAGGCTCATTGGCCATTTTTATAGCAGGGGAGATAGCTCCCAGTATGTTTCCCAGATGCGGAGTACCCGTGCTTTGAATGCCTGTTAAAATTCTTGCCATGTATCTTATGTCTAAAAAAGAATTGAAACAAAGGTACTTTTTTTGTTTAAATGGCTCAATACAAATGTGTATTTTTGAGGTCTATGTTTCTAAAGAAGTATATTTTTATTCCGTTGTGGCGCATTTGGTTTTATTTGTTAATCACTTTGGTGATTGTACTTTTATTTCCATTTCTCATTGTGAGTATCTTAAAAAAAGAATGGTATCCCGGTTTTTTTGTCCTTGCAAGACTTTGGGCTACTATCATTTTATTTGGAATGGGTTTTTTTCCAAAGGTTAGAAAAGAACAGTACCCAGACCGAAAGAAGAGCTATATGTTTGTTGCAAATCATACTTCTATGACAGATATAATGTTGATGCTTTACTCTGTGAAAAACCCATTTGTATTTGTTGGTAAAAAAGAGTTAGGTAGAATTCCTTTATTTGGATTTTTTTATAAACGCACCTGTATTTTGGTTGACAGAAGTAACGCTAAAAGCCGCAAGGATGTTTTTGATGAAGCTCAGGCACGTTTAAAGGCCGGTTTGAGTATTTGTATTTTTCCCGAAGGGGGTGTTCCAGAAGATGATAATGTGATACTAGATACTTTTAAAGACGGAGCGTTTAGACTTGCAATTGACCATCAAATTCCCATAGTACCGATGACCTTTCACGATAATAAAAAAAGATTTTCTTACACTTTCTTCAGCGGTAGCCCCGGAAAAATGAGAGTGAAAAGTCATTCATTTGTTTATACAGATGCCGTTTCTAAAGAGAATAAACGAGGAGTAAAAGATGTGGTTAGAAATATAATTCTTAAGGAACTTGAACAACCCACAGTCATTTGAGAATACTGATATAAAAAAAGCCACTCAATTGGCACAGTGAGTAGCTTTTCTTTAGTTTATTATTTGCTAAACAATACAAAAACAAAAATAAACAGTCAACTAAATTAAACTTAACTTAACTAAAATCTGTAACTAAAACCACTGTAAACCCCTAGATAATAAGGTTTAAAGTCAATATTGCTGTCAGAATAGGGGTTGAGTTGGTATTTAAACATGGGCTCGAGATTAAACACAAATCGATTTGAAAGTTTGTAGTCAAATCCTAACCCAACGTTGGTACTAAAACTTACATTGTTTAAATTATTTGCGCTTCCAATTTCAGTTTGAAAACCATCAGACAAAACGCTTACCTGATTGTTGTTTAAAAAAAGCGTACTCATTCCACCCACCAGATTCAAGCCAAATCTTTTATTTAATAGGCTGTACTTCAACTCTAACGGAACCTCGAAATAATCTAATTCCTGTTGCATCGTTCCGGGAATAACGCCATTGCGTGGGACAATTACCGTTCCATCTTCAGTCATTGTGGGTATATTTGTTGAAGGGGGTTGTAAACTTCCGCGTTTGCCCACGGCTATCGCATATCCTTTACTTTTAGAATCTATGGATTGCAAACCGCCAGAGGCAGAAGCAATAGCAAACTCGATATCATTTGTTGAGTAACTTAAATCTACTTTATTTATTCCGGTTCTTATACTTAGCCTTTTGTTAATAGCATAACTCACTTTTACGCCATAGCTGAGATTGACATCGCCAGACTTGGAATTTTCAGAAAACTGAGGGTCAATAGAGGAGCCGTTCCCAAGAGAACTGTAGTAAACCGGAGCTACGTTAGGAGCTACTTCCCAACGATTTATAGGAGTTGGATTTGAAACAGTTACTGCTTCTTCATTTTTTTCAGCGATGTAATCAAGGAGTGATTTTTTGTTTTCTTCTTTTGCTTCTGATTGTACATCAGTATCTGAAATTAGGGATTCTAAATCTGTATCTAAAGGATTTGTGTTGTAGATGTCTTTAGTTTCAGTGTTTTGTTCAGGAGAAACAACCTGGGCAATCTTATCTTTATCAGTAAAACTTTCAGTGGTTGAATTTTTAATTTGTGCATTTCTATTTTCAGTAACTGAAATAGATGTTTGATTAGCCTCTACAAAAGTATTGGATACAGAATTGGATTTTTGAGTTTCTTTGGAGTCTTTTAAGGATTGTTTTATAGGGTTTTTAGTATCATCGGAAGAAGCTTTTTCTGAAAGCTCTTCAACAAAGGCATCTTGAGGGTGGAACTCATTGTTTTGATTTTCTGAAGGAGAAATAATTTCAGAAGGAACCGTTGATTCAGTATCCTCTGAGGTAATTTCAGATGAAGTAGAAGGGTTATAAAAGAGGCTGCCAAGACTAAAAAACACCAAAAGTGCAGCGGCAACACCAGCAAGCTTATACCACAGAGGAACAACACGTCTGGTCTGTTTTTTCTTTTGCAAAGCAGTAGCAATGTTATCCCACACCTCAGGTGGTGGAGCAACATCCATATTTCTGAATTGCTCTTTGAAAAGCCGGTCTAGTTGCTTTTTTGTGTTCATTTGTTAGTTGCTCTTTGCTTGAGCCGGTTTGCTTTCTTCAATTTTATTTTTTAAAATCATTCGTGCTCTGGCAAGATTTGATTTTGATGTTCCCACAGTTATTCCCAACAATTCTGATACTTCTTGATGCGAATAATCATCGAGAACATATAAGTTAAAAACCATTCGGTACCGGTCTGGTAACTCTTGAATTAATTTTAGTAAAAAGTCGAGAGAAAAACTACTTTCTTCAACTTCTATTTCAGGATCTTCAATCTGGTTTTCATTCACTATTTCAAAAAATCGCTCTTTTCGATATTTTTGAAGAACAGTATTAACCGTTATTCGCTTCATCCATCCTTCAAAAGACCCTTTATGTTGGTATTGACTTATACTTTTAAAAATTGTAAGAAATGCATCTTGAAGGTTGTCTTGTGCTTCAGTTGCATTACGAGAATATTTTAGGCAAACAGCGTAAAGTTTACTTGAGTAAAGTGTGTACAACTCTCCCTGTGCTTTGATATCATCTTGCTTACATTTTTCTATGAGCTCCTCTAAAACCAAACTTCCTCTTTTTTAATGTGAAATAAACAGCAGTTTGCTGTTAAAAAAATGCATCTACAAGATTTTCACTTAAAAACAAGGAACTTTACTTGTAGATGCAAATTATGATGTTAGGTTGCGTTATTGTGTTTTTTTTAACTTTTTAATAAGGCAATAGCTTCTTTAATTTTTAGTTCCAATTCTTCAAATAGTTCCGGATTGTCTAATAAAAGCGCTTTTACAGCATCTCTTCCTTGCCCCAGTTTTGTATCTCCATAACTAAACCAAGATCCGCTTTTTTTGATGATTTCATAATCAACTCCCAAATCTATAATTTCGCCCACCTTAGAAATACCGGTGCCATACATTATGTCAAACTCAGCAGTTTTAAATGGGGGAGCTACTTTGTTCTTAACGACTTTCACACGTGTTCTATTGCCTTGAACCTCACCATCGCTGTCTTTAATTTGCGTAGATCTTCTTATGTCCAGTCGCACTGAAGCATAGAACTTAAGTGCATTTCCACCGGTTGTTGTTTCTGGGTTGCCAAACATCACGCCAATTTTTTCACGAAGTTGATTGATGAAAATTACTGTACAATGTGTTTTACTTATTGAGCCGGTGAGCTTTCGTAATGCTTGTGACATTAACCTGGCGTGAAGGCCCATTTTTGAATCTCCCATTTCGCCTTCAATTTCACTTTTTGGCGTAAGCGCAGCAACAGAGTCAATCACAACTATATCGATGGCACCACTTCTTATCAGGTTATCGGCAATTTCAAGTGCTTGCTCACCATTATCTGGCTGAGATATAATGAGGTTTTCAATATCAACCCCCAGTTTTTCAGCATAACCTCTGTCAAAGGCGTGCTCTGCATCAATAAATGCGGCAATACCACCCGCTTTTTGACTTTCAGCAATTGCATGAAGGGTCAAGGTTGTTTTTCCTGAGGACTCTGGACCATAAATTTCAATGACACGTCCTTTTGGCAAACCATTTACCCCCAGAGCAATGTCCAGCCCAAGAGAGCCTGTAGATATGGACTCCACCTCCTGAATAGCCTGATCCCCAAGCTTCATCACAGCCCCTTTTCCATAAGTTTTATCAAGTTTGTCTAAAGTAAGTTTTAATGCTTTTAATTTTGCGTCTTTCTCGTTGCTCATTTCTAATGATTTAGTTTAAATAGTTACTGCTAAAATACTATTTCTTTTGGTTCATCACAATAGATGTGCGCAACCTTTTATAATATTTTTCATCTTCAAATGAAAGTACTATATTTAAAATCAAAATGAGAACACTTAAACGTAATTTAATATTGAATGCATCTGGTTTTGCTATTACAATTGCAGTTTGCTGTAGTAGCAAAATTGATGGGGGCTAACGTTGTTACTACTTTTATAACCGATTAAATAAAATTTAGTAATAACGAATTAGCCGTTCGAAAAAAAGCATCAAATCAATTTGATGCTTTTTTTGTTGAAGAAAAGTGTCAATTCGTTTACTTTTGCAGTCTGTTCTTCCATTTAGAGCAGCATTTTTTAACTCACTTAAATCGTTTATAGCATGCAACTGTACAACACTTTAAGCGCAGATGAAAGAGCCGAGCTAATTGATAAAGCCGGAAAACAAAGACTCACTTTGTCTTTCTATGCCTATGCAAAAATTGAAGCCCCAAAAACCTTTAGAGATGCATTGTTTCTCGCTTGGAACCCACTTGAAGTGCTTGGAAGAATTTATGTGGCCTCTGAAGGTATCAATGCACAACTCTCCTTGCCGGCAGATAATTTTTATGAGTTTAAAAAGCGCATAGAAGTATATGATTTTATGAAAGGCATTCGCCTGAATATTGCGGTAGAACAAGATGATTTTTCATTTTTAAAGCTTACTATTAAGGTTAGAAAAAAAATCGTCGCAGATGGTTTAAATGACGATACTTTTGATGTCACAAACAAAGGCATTCACCTCAAAGCAAAAGATTTCAATGAATTGCTTGATGACCCAAACACAATTGTGGTTGATATGCGCAATCACTATGAAAGTGAAATAGGTCATTTTAAAGGCGCCGTCACTCCGGACGTAGAAACTTTTAGAGAATCGCTGCCCATTATAGAAAAACAATTGGAAGCTCACAAAGAAGATAAAAACCTCTTGATGTATTGCACAGGTGGCATACGATGTGAAAAAGCAAGCGCCTTTTTTAAGCACAAAGGCTTTAAAAATGTCTATCAACTGGAAGGGGGCATTATTGAATACACCCGTCAAATCAATGAACAAAATATTCCCAGTAAATTTATAGGTAAAAACTTTGTTTTTGATCACCGACTTGGAGAGCGCATCACAGAAGATATTATCTCAAGATGCCACCAGTGCGGCGCGCCTTGCGATGACCATACAAATTGTGCAAATGATGGCTGTCATCTATTATTTTTACAATGTGATTCCTGTAAACAAAAAATGGAAAACTGCTGTTCTTCAGCGTGTTTTGAAATGATTCAGCTTCCTTTAGTTGAACAAATCAAACTCAGAAAGGGACAGCAAGTTGGGAATAAAATATTTAGAAAAGGAAAATCCTCTGCCTTAAAATTTAAAAGTTCTGGTGTTTTGACAACAACCCCTTTGGCTAAAGCCGAAAAGAAAAAAGTCAAAATCATAAAAGAAGCAGTCAAAAAAGTAATTGTAGGGAAAGGACAACACTACTATACCAAGTCTAAAGTTGGGATGTTTTTAATGGAAGAAGGTGAAATTAATACTAGGGATACCTTGCTCATTTATGGGCCCACAACCGGCAAACAAGAAGTAAAGATTGAAGTAATGCACGTCAATGGAACTCTGGCAACAAAAGCAGTAGCAGGAGATAAAGTTACCCTTCAATTGCCATTCAGGTTGAGAATGTCAGACAAAGTATATAAGCTTTTATAGATTTACTGATAAAGGTTTAATTACATTATTATCTTCTTATCAAAAATACTATCTTTACCTTTGAAGAAAATTTTACTAGCAACGTGAATTAGTTCACATTCAAGATACTTATTTTATGGGCTGTACAAGTTGTTCAACATCATCAAACGGTCAACCAAAAGGCTGCAAAAACAATGGCACCTGTGGCACAGACGGTTGCAATAAACTCACGGTTTTTGATTGGCTGGCAAATATGACACTTCCCGAAAAGCAGGAACCTTTTGATTTTGTCGAAGTGCGCTTTAAAAATGGAAGAAAAGATTTTTACAAAAACACTGACAAATTCCCCCTTGCCGTGGGAGATATTATAGCCACTGAAGCAGCTTCAGGTCACGATATTGGATTGGTTTCATTAACCGGCGAGCTCGTGCGTATTCAAATGAAAAAGAAAAGGCAAAGAATAGATGAAACCCATCAAAAAGTTTACAGAAAAGCATCTCAACGTGACATAGATATTTGGCAAAAAGCGAGAGACAGAGAAGAAACCCTAAAGGTAAGAGCACGTCAAATTGCTATAAGACTTAATCTGAAAATGAAAATTTCTGATGTTGAATTTCAGGGAGATGCCTCAAAAGTTATTTTTTATTACACCGCCGAGGAGCGAGTTGATTTTAGAGAACTTATCAAAGAATTTGCACACGAGTTTAACACCCGAATTGAGATGAAACAAGTAGGCTTTAGACAAGAAGCCTCCAGACTTGGCGGAATAGGATCGTGTGGCAGGGAACTTTGTTGTTCAACTTGGTTGACAGATTTTCGCTCAGTAAATACCTCTGCTGCACGTTATCAACAACTTTCGCTCAATCCGCAAAAGTTGGCAGGGCAATGTGGAAAATTGAAATGTTGTTTAAATTATGAATTGGATATGTATCTTGAAGCACTTGAAAATTTTCCAAGCATAGATACAAAACTCATAACAGAAAAAGGAACAGCTATTTGCCAAAAATTAGACATTTTCAAAGGAGTTTTGTGGTACTGCTATGAGGGAGAATGGATGAACTGGTTTGAAATCAAAGCCGAAAAGGCAAATGAAATAATAGCTCTAAACAAACAAAATAAAAAAGCAGTAAGCTTAGAAGCCTTTGTTGCAGAAGTTGCCATTTCAGAAGAAGCCGTCTATAACAATGTTGTGGGACAAGATAGTTTAACAAGATTTGATAAACCAAAACGGTCAAATAAACGTCAAAAGAATCAAAAGAGAAAAAAAAGAAATCACCAAAAAAATGATTAAAAAGGCATTCTTTTTTCTTTTTACTTGGCTCTTTCTAAGTTGTCAAACAAACGAGATTCACAGTAAGTTTGTCACTTTTACAAACCATTGGCCCCTTGAACAAAACCTTGAGTTTTTAGTTCCTGAAATGGACTCATTATCTAGTTATAATTTGTTTTTTACAGTTAGAAACACAAATGAGTTTAAGTATAGTAATCTATTTTTAATTGCGGCAATTCATTTCCCAAACGGGAAAGTGATACAAGACACACTTGAGTACCAAATGGCCAATCCTGATGGCACCTGGCTGGGAACGGGAAATAGGGTCAAAGATAATAAACTGTGGTATAAAGAGAACATTCGGTTTTTTGAGGAGGGAAATTATAGAATCAAACTGAGGCATGCGATGCGCAATAACGCTTCAATTATGGGCGTTAATAAGCTTGAAGGGGTTAAAGACGTAGGGATTATTATAGAAAAAAGTGAGACCGACAGATAAAAATTTTATGACAAAACAAAAAGCAAATAAATCAGCTTCGGGAAACTGGAAATACATCAAATGGTTTTGGTTGACAATTGCTGGGGGCCTAACATTTATAGCCCTTATGTTTTTATTAGCTTCCTGGGGTGTTTTTGGAGCATTGCCAACATTTGAAGAACTTGAAAACCCCGAAACCAATCTTGCTACAGAAATCGTGTCATCAGATGGTCAAACCCTAGGTAAATTTTATCGTGAAAACAGAACACCGGTTCAATATGAAGACCTCCCGGAACCACTCATTCAAGCACTTATAGCAACCGAAGATGAACGTTATTACAATCATTCTGGAATAGATGCAAAAGGATTTGTAAGAGCCGTTATTTATTTAGGTAAAAAAGGAGGAGCCAGCACAATCACACAGCAATTGTCTAGACAACTTTTTACGGGAGTACGTTCAAAAAACTTCCTTCAAGCCGTTATCCAAAAAATGAAAGAGTGGGTCATTGCAACCCGCCTTGAGCGTCAATACACTAAAGAAGAAATTCTTACCATGTACCTTAATAAATATGACTTTTTGAATCAGGCGGTTGGAATACGCTCAGCATCACGCATCTATTTTGGAAAAGAACCAAAAGAGCTTTCTACTGAAGAAGGAGCAATGCTTGTGGGGATGTTAAAGAACTCATCGCTTTTCAATCCCTTAAGAAGAGAGGAGATGGTACATCAAAGGAGAAATGTTGTTTTAAAGCAAATGGAGAAGAATAACTTTCTTACAACTGCAATCAAAGACTCTTTACAGCAACGTCCATTAGGGTTAAATTACACTCCAGAAGGTCACGATGAAGGACTGGCAACTTATTTTAGAGAATATGTGAGAGCCGCGATTCAAAAATGGATTGATGAAAATCCAAAACCAGACGGCACACGCTACAATATATATAGAGATGGTTTAAAGATATTTACAACCATCGATTCTAAAATGCAAGAGTATGCAGAGCAAGCAGTTCATGCTCATCTTGTAAATCTTCAAAGAGAGTTTGACAAGCAAAACCTGAACAATAAAACAGCCCCTTTTAGAGGAATTACTCCGGAAGAAACAGAAAGTCTTTTATATAATGCTATGAAACGCAGCGACCGCTGGCGAATCCTGAAAGACCAAGGAATGACAGATGAAGAGGTAAAAAACACTTTTTATAAAGACACTGAAATGAAAGTCTTTTCTTGGAAAGGTGATATTGACACCATTATGAAACCTATCGACTCAATTAAATATTACAAATCTTATTTACAAGCATCTATGATGTCTATGAATCCACAAACCGGTGAAGTAAAAGCATGGGTGGGTGGGATTAATTATAAGCATTTCAAATATGATATGGTAAAACAAGGAAAACGTCAAGTGGGCTCTACCTTCAAACCCTTTGTCTATGCCACGGCAATTGATCAATTGCATATGTCACCTTGTGATACTTTACCCAATACACCATACACCATCGAAGAAGGAAAGTATGGTTTACTAAAGCCCTGGACACCCAAAAACGCCGGTGATAAATATGGTGGAATGGTTAATCTCAAAGTAGCTTTAGCAGAGTCTCACAATGTAATTTCTGCAAATCTTATTGATAAAACAGGACCCGCCCCAGTGATTGATTTGGTAAAAAAACTTGGGATAAACACCTCAGAAATGGCAACCGGACCTGCAATTGCACTTGGCACAACTGATATAAGTGTTTTTGAAATGGTTGCCGCATATAGTGTATTTGCCAATGAAGGTGTGTATGTAGAACCGGTCATGGTATTTAGGATAGAAGATAAAAACGGAACGGTTTTATTTCAACACGTTCCAAACACTCGTGATGTGATTAGCGCAGAGAGTGCCTATGTGACGACTAGTTTGATGGAAGGCGTCACACAAGGAGGTTCAGGTGGACGATTGAGAAGAACCTGGGCAAATGATTTTTACAAAAATGTGATGACCGGCTACCCTTATGCATTCACAAACCCCATCGCCGGTAAAACCGGAACAACTCAAAATCAAAGTGACGGCTGGTTTATGGGGATGGTTCCAAACCTTGTTACAGGAGTATGGGTGGGTGGAGAAGACCGGTCTGTAAGATTTCCCACAATCACTTATGGTCAAGGTGCTACTATGGCTCTTCCAATCTGGGGATACTTTATGAAGATGTGTTATGAAAACGAGAGCTTAGAGGTCTCTAAAGAAGCATTTAAAAGGCCAAGCAACCTCTCTATAGAAACAGATTGTAGTAAATGGAAGCAAGGTCAGGAAAAGGATGAACTGCTAGATGAGTTTAGTTTTTAAAATAGGAATATGATACATAAAGTAATTTCAGGGGTAGAGGAAGCATGTAAAAATGTTAATGATGGAATGACCTTAATGTTTGGAGGTTTTGGATTGAGTGGTATCCCAGAAAACGCAATCGCCCATCTTGTGAAGTTAGGAGTTAAAAACTTGACTTGCATTTCAAACAATGCAGGAGTAGATGATTTTGGACTGGGATTACTGCTTCATAAAAAGCAAATCAAAAAAATGATATCTTCTTATGTGGGCGAAAATGCAGAATTTGAAAGACAGATGTTAAGCGGCGAACTCGAAGTAGAACTTATTCCTCAGGGTACGTTAGCACAACGTTGCCAGGCAGCTCAGGCTGGTTTTCCCGCTTTTTATACTCCTGCAGGATATGGAACCGAAGTAGCTGAAGGAAAAGAAACCAGAGAATTTAACAGTAAATGGTATGTACTTGAAAAAGCTTTTGAGGCAGATTTTGCCTTTATAAAAGCCTGGAAAGGAGATACCGCCGGAAATCTAATTTTTAAAGGAACCGCCAGAAACTTTAACCCTAATATGTGTGGAGCCGCAAAAGTTACTGTCGCTGAAGTAGAAGAACTGGTTCCCGCCGGTGAACTCGACCCAAACCAAATTCATATACCCGGAATCTTTGTACAACACATTTTTCAGGGTATGAATTATGAAAAGAGAATTGAGCAACTTACAGTAAGAAAACAAATCTAACCATGGGCTTATCAAAGGAACAAATCGCACAACGCATCGCTAAGGAAGTTAAGGATGGTTACTATGTCAATCTTGGTATAGGCATCCCAACACTGGTAGCAAACTTTGTGCGTGATGACATTGATGTTGAATTTCAAAGTGAAAACGGGGTTTTAGGAATGGGACCTTTTCCATTTGAAGGAGAAGAAGACCCTGATTTAATCAATGCAGGTAAACAAACCATCACCACCTTACCCGGTGCATCCTTTTTTGATTCTGCTATGAGTTTTTCTATGATTAGAGGAAAGCACGTCGATTTAACTATACTCGGTGCTATGGAGGTAGATGAAAACGGCGATATTGCAAACTGGAAAATACCCGGTAAAATGGTCAAAGGAATGGGAGGTGCTATGGACCTTGTCGCTTCCGCTGAAAATATTATTGTCGCCATGATGCACACCAACAGAGCAGGTGAATCCAAATTATTAAAAAAATGCTCCCTCCCGCTCACCGGTGTTAAATGTGTAAAGAAAGTAGTTACAGACCTCGCAGTTCTTGAAATAACCCATAAAGGGTTTAAACTTTTGGAACGAGCACCGGGCGTTAGTGTAGAAGAAATTAAAAAATCAACTGAAGGAACATTAATAATCGAAGGAGAAATCCCCGAAATGAATTTTTAAAACTATTTAAAACGATTATAAAGCTCCTAAATTATGGAGCTTTTTTTATGCCAAACAAGGTAAAATACCACACAAATGTTAAAATAAAGCGTATTTCATCGAATAAATATGTTTTTTATCGTTAATTTGAGAATTTTGTTTGCATCTTAGCAGTCCCAAAATCAACCAGCTTATTTAACCTAAGCTATGTGAGTTAGAAAAGTAAAAAAACAAAAGGATTGAAAATATGGCAATAGTCAAAAAACATTTTCAAGCATTGCACAAAAAAGTTAAACCTACTTTAATTTTAGTTAATAGTGTGCTTTACATTTCCAAAAAAGTTTTTTTATTGATGTAACTTAAAATAAACCCCGAATCTGTTGACATTTTCAGATTTAAAGGTCAATCCCGCTCTTTGTGAGGTTAGAGCGGGATTTTTTTATTCCCGCTAATGCAGGAATCTCTTATTATTTAATTCAAATTCCCTTTTGGTATAGCTTCAATAAGCTTTTTAGTATAATCCTTCATAGGACTCGCATAAATTTCATCAGCCTCTCCAATTTCTTCGATCTTTCCGGCATTCATAACCATAAGTTGGTCTGCCATAAACTTTACAACTGCAAGGTCATGAGATATAAAAAGATAGCTGAATCCATACTTATCTTTCAGCTCATTTAAAAGATTTAAAACCTGTGCCTGAACAGAAATATCAAGCGCAGAAACAGATTCGTCACAAATAATTAATTTGGGTTCAACAGCAATCGTTCTGGCAATGCCCACACGTTGCCTTTGTCCTCCTGAAAGCTGATGAGGATACCGATAATAAAACTCAGCACTCAAGCCCACTTGATTTAATAGCTCAATCACCTTTTCCTTTCTTTTTTTATCACTATAATGAAGTTTGTGAACTTTCATAGGTTCCAGGATTGCTTCACCAATTAATGCACGTGGGTTTAAAGATGAGTAGGGATCCTGAAAGATAATTTGTATTTCTTTTCGGTATTTTTTAAAATCATTTTCGTTTAAAGCAGAAATGTTTTTCCCTTTGTAAAAAATACTTCCGGAAGTTGCTCGATCTAGTTGTAGAATGGCTTTACCTAATGTAGATTTTCCACAACCCGATTCTCCTACAAGACCTAAAGTTTCGCCCTCATAAAGCTCAAAACTTACACCATCAACTGCTTTGTTTACTTTTTTATCTCTAAATAATCCAACGGATGAATAGTATTCTTTTTTCAAGTTTTGAACTTTTAGCAACGGAGCAAGATTGTATATTTTCTTATGTTTTGCAGCCCGTTGAGTTTCTGAGACAAATTTTGCAGAGACTTTGTTCTCTAAAAAATCTTGAATCGTCGATAGTTTTTCCCTTCTTTGTTTTAAACTGGGGCGAGCATGAATTAAAGCCTTTGTGTATGTGTGTTTTGGGCTGATAAAAATGTCATTAACAGTTCCTTGCTCTACAATTTCTCCTTGGTACATTACCAAAATTCTGTTTGCAATTTCAGAAACTAAAGTAAGATCGTGAGAGATAAAAAGAATACTCATCCCGGTTTCTTTCTGAAGATCCTTTAAAAGCAATATAATTTCCTTTTGAACGGTTACATCGAGCGCTGTTGTTGGCTCATCGGCGATTAAAATTTTAGGTTTGCAAGCAATAGCCATGGCAATCATCACACGTTGCATTTGTCCACCGCTTAATTGATGTGGGTATTTATTAAAAATTTCTTCGGGGTGAGGAAGCTTTACTTTTTCAAAAAGACTGAGCGTCTCTTTTTTTGCAACAGAATTTGATAGATGTTTGTGATTTATGAGAATTTCTGAAACCTGATTTCCACAACGCATCGAGGGATTTAGAGCACTCATGGGTTCCTGAAATATCATAGAAATTTCATTTCCCCTAATTTTTTGAAGGTCTTTTTCACTACGATTTAGAAGTGATAGCCCTTGAAATAGTATTTCTCCATTTTTTATTCTGGAAATGTTCTTAGGAAGTAATCCCATTAAAGATAAGGTTGTTACTGACTTCCCTGAACCAGACTCTCCCACAATACCTAATATCTCATTTTTATTTAAACGAAAAGAAACAGATTTAACAACTTCATTTTCCACTTTCCCTGAATAAAAGGAAATGGATAAATTTTTAATTTCTAGAAGGGCATTACTATTCATATTTCAAATATAGTTTTATTTAAAAAGGTTATCAAAGAAAAATCAAATATGAGATTAAGAAATAATTAATAAACTTATTAACAAAATGCGTATTTGAACGATAAAAATCATAATTAAACTATATTTTTTTTAAATTTAGATTCTTTTTATTTTTTTCAAGAGGATAAAGAGTTCAATAAATCCTATTATTGTTTAATTAACCCAATTATTTTATGAAAAATTTTGTTTCGATTAGTAAAATAGTACTTTCTGTTTTGCTACTAAGTTGCACTGTTGTTTTTTCCCAATCGAAAGAAGAACAGGAATTAATAACCTCGCGTTATGATTTACAAAAGTTAAATCAGTTAGAAAGTTTATTTACAAGTCAGGAATTACAGCAAAAGCAAACGGCTCTCCAATTTGCTCAACAAAGAGGAATTGAAACGAGAATTACCCTTGAGGATGGCGGTTATGCTGAACTTCAGCGAGTTGATCCAGATGGAAGTTTAATCTATTACCGCACTTTGAATGTTGCAGCAGCACTTTCAACCAGAACCAATCATTTGAACTCCGGGGGATCTCTAGGCCTAAATCTAATGGGTCAAAATATGTATGCTTATGTCTGGGATGGGGGTCACGCCAGGGCATCTCATCAGGAATACCATGGTGCCGGTGGCAGCAATCGTTATACCGTTATGGACGGCTCAGTTTCATTAAATTTTCACGCAGCCCACGTTACAGGAACGATTATGGCTTCTGGTGTAGTGGCCAACGCAAAAGGGATGGCGCCTCACTCTCGAGTAAGAGGTTATGATTGGAACAGCGATTTATCTGAAGCCACTACAGCAGCCGGAAATGGAATGTTAATCTCAAATCATTCTTATGGGTTTCGATCAGACTTAGTTCCAGATTACTATTTTGGAGCTTATATAACAGATTCCAGAGACTGGGATGCGCTTCATTATAACGCCCCATATTATTTGATGGTTGTAGCTGCCGGAAATGACGGTACAACCAACTATAATGCAGCACCACTTAACCCAAGTTTTCCTCAATATGATAAATTAACAGGTCATTCTACCTCAAAAAATAATATGGTAGTAGCCAGTGCACAAGATGCCAATGTCAATAGTAATGGTGATTTGATTTCTGTAAATATTAGTACTTTCAGTAGTCAGGGTCCCACAGACGATTACAGAATTAAACCCGATATTACCGGAAACGGGCAAGGGGTGTATTCCACATATCAAAACAGTAACACGGCTTATAATACAATTTCAGGGACCTCTATGGCATCACCCAATGTAGCAGGCTCTTTGCTTCTACTTCAGGAACATGCAAATAACGTAAATGGAAACTATATGCGTTCTGCTACTTTAAAAGGTTTGGCATTACACACTGCTGATGATGCAGGTATGACAGGCCCCGATGCCATTTTTGGATGGGGATTGATGAATGCAAAACGTGCTGCCGAAGCTATTTCAAACAATGGCAATGAATCTCTTATTAGTGAATTGACATTATTTCCGGGTCAAACATACACTATCGAAGTTGATAGTGACGGAGTCAATGCTCTTATGGCTTCGATTTCGTGGACAGACCCTGCGGGAACGGCTACAACAGCGACAAACAATACCACTCCGCGATTGGTGAATGATTTAGATTTAAGAATAACTCAAGGAGGCACTACTTACTATCCCTGGAGACTTACAGGTGTAAATACCAATGCAAACAACGGAGACAACATACGTGATCCTTTTGAGCGAGTTGATGTTACCAATGCTTCGGGAACATACACCATTACTGTAACTCATAAAGGCAGTCTTTCCGGCGGAAGCCAAAACTATTCATTAATAATCACAGGAATTTCCAGCGAACCCGTTGCTTGTAATGCTACAGTTCCTAGTGGTTTAACACCCTCGGGCGTAGGAACGACTTCTGCAATTTTGTCATGGAACGCCGTTGATGGAGCTTCTTATGACTTGAGATACCGTGTGCAAGGCACCTCAAACTGGACCACGGTTGCTGTTTCAGGGACTACCACAACACTCTCTGGCTTATCTGAAAATACTTCTTATGAGGCTCAGGTAAGAAGCAAGTGCCCAGATGGAACTAATTCAAATTACTCCTCTTCAGCCACTTTCACCACACAGGAAGTACAGTTAGAATATTGTACCTCTCAGGGAACTAATGTGAGTGATGAATACATAAGTCGTGTTCAACTCAACACGATAAATAACCCATCAGGTTCCGGTAACGGTTATTCAGATTTTACCAATATTTCAACTGATTTGATCAAAGGAGATTCCTATACCATTACAGTAACTCCCACCTGGACAGGAACCGTTTATGCAGAGGGCTATGCTGTTTGGATAGATTATAATAATGATGGAGATTTTACTGATACCGGCGAACTGGTATGGTCACAATCACCAACAACTGCAAGCCCTGTAAGTGGGTCATTTACAATTCCCGCTGGAGCTGTCGAAGGCCCCACAAGAATGAGGGTTTCTATGAAATACAACGGAATCCCTACATCGTGTGAAACTTTCACCTGGGGAGAAGTAGAGGATTATACAGTAAATATTGTTGGCGAAGGACCAGACACACAACCTCCAACCGCTCCCACAAATTTAACTGCTTCAAATATCACACAAACCACAGTTGATTTAAACTGGGGCGCATCTACAGATAACGTTGGCGTTGTGGGTTATGATGTCTATATTGGAAGCACTTTATTAGGAACAGTCACGGGCACAACAGCAACAGTTACTGGATTGACAGCAAGTACTTCTTATAGTTTTTCAGTGAGGGCTAAAGATGCTGCAGGCAATATTTCGCCTGCCAGTAATACTGTAAATGTCACAACACTGGCTCCACCAGATACACAAGCTCCAACCGCTCCCACAAATTTAACTGCTTCAAATATCACTCAAACGACGGTAGATTTAAGTTGGGGTGCTTCCACAGACAATGTGGGTGTTGTGGGTTATGATGTTTACCAGGGGGCAACACTATTGGGAACTGTAACGGGAACATCAGCTTCAGTAACGGGATTAACTGCGAGTACTACTTATAGCTTTTCAGTTAGAGCTAAAGATGCTGCTGGGAATATATCTCCTTCAAGCAATGTTGTTTCGGTAACAACCCTTGGAAATACCATCACGTATTGTACATCTCAAGGAAATAACTCAAGTGATGAATGGATTCAACGAGTACAATTGGGAAGTATTAATAACAATTCCGGTAATAACGGGGGTTATGCAGACTTTACCAATATTTCAACAACCCTAGTTAAAGGGGTGTCAAACACCATTACCATTACACCGGGTTGGTCAGGAACACGCTACAGAGAAGCCTATCGCGTTTGGATTGACTACAATCAAAATGGCGTTTTTGACTCTAACGAGCTAGTCTATAATAGAACCCGAACCAATGCTACCTCTGTTAGTGGAAGTTTTACCGTTCCATCAACAGCACTTAATGGTCCAACAAGAATGCGGGTGTCTATGAAATATAATGCCAGCCCAACAGCTTGTGAAATTTTTGCCTGGGGTGAAGTAGAAGATTATACTGTTGTAATTTCTACAACGGGCGGTCAAAATTATGGACAGACGTCTTTTGATGATTCGTTGGCAGAATTTGTGATTTATCCAAACCCTGTAAAAGGAAGTGTTTTAAACTTACAGCTTAGAGATGCTGTTGGTACAGAAATAAAAGTTTTAAATGTTCTGGGACAAATTTTAAAGCATCAAGCTTTTGATACTACCCTGAATGTTTCTCAATTAACTAGCGGGGTCTATTTTGTTGAAGTAAAAACTCAAGATGGACAAACGTTGAGAAAACGATTCATAAAGGAATAATCATTTTGTATAACCCAAAGAAAAGCCCGCAATTTGCGGGCTTTTTTATTTATACAGAAAGAATTTCGCCCGGGCTTAAGATAGCTTCATTTCGCAATCGAAGAAAAACCTGAGCGACCGCAACCGTGTCTTTTTCGCAGTAACGAATAATGCGGTCGATGTCTTTTTCATCATAATAAACGCCACGCACTTCGCTTCCATCAATATCTTCTTTAGGCGATGGAATATCGAGTATGTGTGTGAGAAGTTTTAAGGAGGTAAAATGTTTGTAATCACCAAATTTCCATAGCTCCAATGTATCCAGATGAGGCACTTCCCAGGGTTTTTTTCCAAAGAGATTTAATTTAGCAGGAATTTCAATCCGGTTGATAATCATCCTGCGAGCTATAAAGGGAAAGTCAAATTCTTTGCCATTGTGAGCACATAAAATATGTTGAGATTTATTAAAATGAGTGTCCAGCAAGTTTTTAAAATCTTTAAGCAACTGGATTTCATCACCTGAAAACGAAGTTACTCTAAAGTTTCTAGTATCGCCTTTTTGCACAAAATAACCCACAGAAATGCAAATGATTTTTCCAAACTCTGCCCAGATACCGGCGCGTTCATAAAATTCTTCAGGCGTGTGTTCGTCGCGACGTTGGTACTCGGTTTTCTTTTCCCAAAGCAATTTTAAGGTGTCGTCCACCTCATCAAAAGACTCGTGAATGGGCACGGTCTCAATATCGAGAAAAAGAATGTTTTCTAGGTTGATTTTTTGTATCATAACAAGTCATTTACTTTAAGATTTCAAACGCCTCCTCTATATAAATTATAAAGTTTTTAGGATAGGTTTCAATACCGTCAGTTTCTCCTTTTGAGTGACCTAATCGCACCACAATGATATTTTCCTCAGGAAAAACGATAACATATTGCCCCAAGTGACCACGCATGGCAAAGTACTCTTTTCCTTGACTATTGCCCAGCCAGAATCCATATCCATAGGGTGCTCCTTCAAAGCGAGGATTGATTGATTTTGCCACAAAAGCCGAATCGAGGAGTTGTTGATTTTGCCAGTTGCCGTGGTCTTTATACAACTTGCCAAAACGGGCAAAATCACGCGCATTTGAAGCAAAACAACAATAAGATTTTACCATACCGTTCTTTTCACTGTCCACCTGCCAAAGGGCATCGTGTTCTGCTCTCAGTGGTTTCCAAAAGCTTTCAGAAAAGTAGTCGGCAATTTTTTTGCCGGATGCTTTTTCAATGACCATAGCCAGCAATTGGGTGCTTCCGCTAAGGTATTTGTAATCTTTACCGGGCTCTTCTACTATATCAAGTTCAAGCATCATCTCATCAAGATTATCATAAAAATAAGCTTTTGTTGTTATTGAAAACGGACTGTAATAACGTTCATCCCAGTCAATACCAGACGCCATGGAAGATAAATCGCCCACAGTGGTTTTTGTACCTTCATATTTTGGAAAAAAATCACTCAAGGGCTGGTCAAGACTTTCTATGTAGCCATCCATAATCGCTTTACCGAGCAACCCGGATATAAAACTTTTTGCCATAGAAAAGGAGTTGCTTTTACTGCTTTTGTCAAATCCGTCATAATAACTTTCATGCCAGATACTGTCATTTTTAATAATGAGATAAGCAACTGTTCCGGCTTCTTGGTGAGTTTTTAGTAGTTTTTCTGTAAGCTCGGCTTTGTTGTAATCTGGATGAATGGGCCAAGGAATTGTTTTTTCACCTGCTTTTACAGTCACATTATCAAAGGCTTTGTAGTCTTCAAGAAAGGCTGTGGTGTGACCTTTTAGATAAATGGTCCGCACGGCTTTGAGTAAATAATCGACATTAAAAATATAAGCCAGAGCTATTGCAATGAACACCAAAAAGAGTAAAAAAATAAATAAATGCTTGAGAATCTTCATAAGAATGGATTTGTTCTTATAAAAGTAACAAAAAATGTTAAGTTAAGCTTAGATTTAAAACAAGGAAGTTTGAGGCGACGGATTTTCAAGTTCCAGCAACCACTTTTTACGCCACAAGCCACCGGCATAACCTGTTAAAGTGCCATCTGTTCCAATAACACGATGGCAGGGCACAACAATCCAAAGTGGGTTTTTGCCATTGGCAGAAGCGACTGCTCTAATGGCTTTTTCATCACCAAGCTTTTGTGAAAGTTTTAAATAAGTAGTTGTTTCCCCATAAGGGATTTCAATGAGCTCTTTCCACACTTTTTGCTGAAAAGGAGTGCCTTGAGGGTTCAGTTTTAATTCAAATGTTTTGCGCTCGCCGGCGAAATATTCCTGGAGTTGATGTACAGCATCATTTAAAGAAGAAGGGATTCTTGATGAAAAGTCTTTTTTTTCATTTAGAATGGAGATTGAAACAAGCCCAATTTTATCGCCTTTTAATTCGGCGATTCCAAGTGGGGATTGCAAAAAAGCGATTTCCATGTTTAAAATTGTTCTAAAAACTGAATGCGTTTTTCAATGGGAGGATGAGTAGCAAACATACCACCAAGACCTCCTTTGAAATTGAGGGTATGATCTTTAGGGGTATTGACAATAAAAAGGTGCTGCACATCTTCACTTTTCACTTTAACATGATGATTTGAACTAATTTTTTTGAGAGCTGAAGCAAGTGCCCAGGGTTTTCGGGTCATTTCTGCTGCGCCACTGTCTGCCATATATTCTCGTTTTCGGCTCAAAGAAAACCGAAACAGAAGCGTAAATAAATAGGCAACCGTTGATACAATCATAATGATCAAGACGAGCTTACCGGCGTCCCTATTTCTTGAGCTTCCGGAGTAGAGCACATTTCTGAAAGCGAGTTGAGAAATAAATGAAAAAATACCCACAAAAATGATACTTACAACCAAGAGGCGCACATCTTTATTGCGAATGTGCATTAACTCGTGTGCTATAACGCCTTCAAGTTCATCGTCTTTAAGGGTGTCTATAATTCCTTGAGTGAGTGTTACGGTAAAATCTTTGGATTTTAAGCCACTTGCGTAGGCATTTAAAACAGGGCTGTCGATTACCTGCAGTTTGGGCATTTGCATGCCTACGCTCATACAGAGGTTTTCTGTAAGGTTGTACACGCGCATATTTTCTTTTCGCGAAAGCGAGCGTGCTCCGGTTGAAGCAGCAATCATTTTGCCATGAGCAAAATAAGCAATTAAAAACCAGATTAAAACGCCTCCTACAACGAGTGGGGTAACGCTGTAGAATACCTCTAAGGTTGCATCAAAATTTGGATTCCCAAATTCGTCATAGCTCATAAAATAAACCACGGCAAACACAGAAGCCAATATCAATAGTGGAAAAGACAGTAACAACAAGACTGATTTTCTGTTGTTGCTTCTTATTTGTTGATTGATGCCAACAAATTTCACTGATTAAAATTTAATTTCCGGAGCTTTATCCAGTTGTTCTCTTTGGGTGTCGCCCAGGTCAAACATTTTTTCGGTTTTAAAACCAAACATACCTGCAAAGATGTTGTTTGGAAATTTTTGAACGGCGATGTTGAGTTCTTTAGTTGCTGCATTAAAGAAGCGTCTCACGGCAGCAAGTTTGTTTTCAATGTCTGCCATTTCATTTTGAAGTTGCATAAAGTTTTCACTAGCTTTCAAATCAGGATAGGCTTCCACTTGAATGTTTAGGCCTCGCAGAGCAACGCTAAGTTCTTGTTCTGCATCTATTTTTTCATCAACTCCCTGAGCATTCATGGCACGAGTACGGGCTTTTGTGATGGCTTCAAAGGTGCCGCGTTCATGCTCCATATAGCCTTTTACTGCACCCAATAATTGCGGGATTAAATCGTGACGTTGTTTGAGTTGAACATCAATGTCTGCAAAGGCATTTTCTCTGTTATTTCTTAAACTAACAAGGTTGTTGTACATACCGGCTAGGAAAAGGCCAAGTACAACTACAATTCCAAGGATAATTAATAAGGTCATTGTGATAAATTAATTGGTTTTCTCAAATATAGATAATTTTGAGATACCATCAGGAATTATTTAAAAGCAAAAATAATTATCCTGGTTCTGAGTCGTTTTTTGGACTGATAATGCCCAGGCGTTTTGCCCTTAGTTCCCAGTTTTTTCTAGCCATAGCCTGCATGTCGGCAACATTGTCGCTTTCGTCCATAATTTCAAGACCCAATAGGGTTTCAATAATATCTTCCATCGTGACAATGCCAATGGGGTTTCCATATTCGTCAGAAACGATGGTAATGTGAGTCCTCTTTTCGATAAGGATATCAAACAACTCTGGGATGGGAGTATCGCTTGAAGTGGTAAGTACTTCTCTTTTTAAAGAGCTAAGAGGTTCAGGTCCTTTTTGATCAATCATTTCTTCCAGCACATCGTCTTTTAAAATAAAGCCTGTGATATTGTTGGATCGTTCTTTATAGATAGGAATTCGTGAGTGTTTTAAATGTTTGTTATCTTCATAAAACTCTTCTATACTAGTGTCTTCATCTTCAGTAATAACAACAGAAAATGGCGTCATCACGTCTTTAGCCTGAACTTTCTTGAAAACTAAAAGGTTTTTGATAAAAGCAGTTTCATTTTCTTCAAAAACACCTTCTTCTTCTGCAGTATCAGTCATGGCGATAAATTCTTCTCTACTAAATGTATGTATGTGAGCAGATTTTCCAATCAATTTTGTGGTCAAAGTTAAAAACCAAATTATGCCTGTCCATTTTAATGGAAAAATTAAAAGATTTAAGAATAGTGCAGTGAAGGAACCTAGTGACTTCCAATAGGAAGCTCCAATGGTTTTAGGGATAATCTCGGAGAGGACCAAAATCAAAAAGGTCATAATGGCTGAAATAATCATAACCGAATTATCACCACTTCCAAAAGTTTTTTCAGCTTGAACCCCCACAAGAATAGCTCCTACTGTGTGTGCTATGGTATTAAAAGTGAGTATAGCTGTTAATGGAACATCAATGTCTTTTTTAAGAGCAATTAATTTTTTTGCATAGGGTTTACCTTCCTCCATTTTCATTTTTAGGAAAGAGGGGCTAAAGCTAAGAAGAGCAGCTTCTAGAATGGAACACAAAAAAGAAAAGAAAATTGATACTACTGCGTATACAATTAATAAGGCCATAGTTGTTTTAAAAGTTGGTGCAAAATTACTTAATTATTCTTTGATGTTTCTAATTATTTTTATAAAATTTATAAATGTTCCTTAAAGAAGACATGTTCTATTTTATTAAAAACCAAATAAATAAGTGGGCTTTAAAACCCACTTATTTCTTATTCATTTATTTTAAATTATTCTGAATCAAAGTTGTCCACTTAGATGCATCATTTGCACTAGCATAAGGATCCATCCCCACTTCATCATCAAAAAAAACAATTTGATGATTCTTTTTTTCCTTATCCTTAAAAGTAAGCTCGACGGCTACTTTTTCTATGGTACTGGCTTTGGGTTGCCCCGGTTTTGGAATTTGAATTTTTATCAGGCTGCATGACTTGACCTCTTTCAGAGGAAATACATCGATATGCTCTTCTTTAACCGGAACAGAAGAAGTTACAAGAGTTTTTGAACTCTCATCAATCCCGATAAATAAGGAATGAAATATGGCTGAAGTTGTAAGTTTAACATTTCCATGCCCACAAAGTGTTTCTACCTTTTTGATGGTTTTCTTTTCCTTTCGGGATTGGTTCGTGACGGCATATACTATAGGAACTACAAACAGCAATAACATTGCAATGCCCAATTCAATTGATACTAGATCCATTTCTTTTAGATTTTAATTTGTTTAATTTTTTTGTAAAAAGTTTTCATGCTGATTTAACAGCAGGTTTAAAATGACGAGATGTCTTTTTACACTTTACAAAAAGAAATGGAAAGGAAAAATTCGAGTGGTCAAAACACTCCTGAAATCGATGAGATAAATTGATGTCCTTTGAAACTTTTTCGGGTTTTCAGAATTGTTGTATTCAAAAAGAAACCTCTTGTTCGCTGAATCAGAACTTACGATAAGTTCTGTAGAAGTAACTGATATTTCCTGAAGAACAATCGCTTTTGCACTTTGGGATTTGAGTAAAGTAATCTCTTCCTGAGGGTTAACAATCTCAGAAGGCACATTTGAAACATGACCGAAGGAAACTAGTGGCTGCAGAAATACCAGCAGCAGAGTAAGTGATAGAATCCAGATGTTTTTATTGCTTTGCACACTGCAAGATTACGACAAAATTCGATTCGTGATACTTAAAGGAAAGATAATTATTTTAAGAAATCAACTTCACTACATCTTTGGCAAAATAAGAAGCAATAATACTTGCCCCGGATCTTTTAATGGCGGTGACTTGTTCCATCATAACTGCGTCGTGGTTGAGCCATCCTTTTTCAGCAGCAGCCTTCAGCATCGCATATTCTCCGCTTACCTGATATACAGCTACGGGAACTGTAACTGCATCGGCAATTTCCCGAACGATATCCAGATAACAAAGCCCCGGTTTTACCATAACAATGTCTGCACCTTCATCAATGTCCATTAAAGTTTCCCTGATGGCTTCCTGTCTGTTTGCTGGGTCCATTTGGTAGGTTTTTTTGTCTTTTGGGATGTTTTCCAAATCCACGGGAGCAGAATCTAGCGCATCCCGAAATGGGCCATAATATGCCGAAGCATATTTAGCACTGTAACTCATAATACCGGTATTGTGAAAACCTTCATCTTCAAGCAGGCTGCGAATCTCAAAAATGCGACCGTCCATCATATCGCTTGGAGCGACAAAATCGGCACCGGCTTTGGCGTGTGAAAGCGACATTTCTGCTAAAATAGAGTTGGTCTCATCATTTAAAATTTCACCGCCGTGGATAATTCCGTCGTGGCCATAGATTGAAAAAGGATCCAAAGCTACATCGGTCATCACCAGCATATTAGGGCAAGCATCTTTTGCGGTTTTGATGGCACGCTGCATCAGTCCGTCTGGGTTTAAAGCTTCGGTGCCTTTATTGTCCTTGAGTTTGTCGTCTACTTTTACAAATAGCAACACGGCTTTTAACCCCAAGTCCCAAAGTTCCTTTACTTCTTTGGACAAGTTGTCCAGGCTCAATCGGTAATAATTGGGCATCGAAGCGATTTCTTCTTTTACCCCCTTGCCTTCCACTACAAAAAGCGGCACCAGAAAATCTTTGGGGGTTATGATTGTTTCACGCACCAGACTTCTTATCGTTTCGTTGGCGCGTAGTCTTCGGTTTCTTCTTAGTGGGAACATGGTTTTAAAGTTTAATGTTCAAGGTTCAAAGTTCTATTCAGTAATTAATATTTCATTATTCGGTGTTCATTATTTGATATTCGATATTTTTAAACCCAATCTTTAGGATTTTTTAATACTTCCAGTAGTTTTTCTTCTTCACTTCCAGGTTCGGGATGATAATCATATTTCCATTGCACAACCGGAGGTAAACTCATCAATATGCTTTCAATCCGGCCGTTGGTTTTGAGACCAAACAACGTGCCTTTGTCGTGCACTAAATTAAATTCTACATATCTGCCGCGTCTTATCTCCTGCCAGTTTCGGTTTTCGGCAGTGTAAGGTAAGTCTTTTCTTTTTTCTACTATGGGAACATAAGCTTCCAGAAAACTTTCACCCACTTCGGTGACGAAAGCATACCAGTCTTCCATTGACATTTTATCTGTAGCCTTGCAATAATCAAAAAACAAGCCGCCTATGCCACGTGCTTCCCCACGATGACTGTTGTGAAAATAGTCGTCGCATTTCTTTTTGTATTCCGAATAAAAATCGGGTTGATGGTTGTCACAGGCTTTTTTACAAATGCTGTGAAAATGTGTTGCGTCTTCTTCAAAAAGATAGTAAGGCGTTAAATCCTGCCCGCCACCAAACCAGCTATCGATGATATTTCCTTGCTTGTCATACATTTCAAAATAACGCCAATTGGCATGCACAGTGGGCACCATCGGGTTTTTGGGGTGTAGTACCAAGCTTAACCCGCAAGCAAAAAAGTCGCAGTCCTGCACATTGAAATATGCCTGCATCGCTTTGGGTAACTCCCCGTGAACGGCAGAAATATTAACGCCTCCTTTTTCAAAAACATTTCCGTTTTCAATCACACGGGTTCTGCCGCCACCGCCTTCCGGACGCTCCCAGAGGTCTTCCTTAAAAGTTGCTTTACCATCAACTGCTTCCAGTTTGGAAGTGATGATGTCTTGTAGTTGTTGTATGTAGTTATAAAATTTTTCTTTCATCCTGCAATTCCCGCGTAGGCGGGAATCTCGTTAATTAGTTTCCCAATCCTCAATATAAACAAACTCACTTTTATTTTCCTCTATTTCATCAAT
>DAINOA010000004.1:0-48480 GCA_036735625.1 Planktosalinus sp.
GGATAGTGGTTAATGGTCTTAATACTGAACACTGCTCACTGCTCACTGCTCACTGACCACTAAACACTGAACACAGTACTAAAAATTTAGGAGACCCTTCCGGCGATGCGGTCTTTTGCCAGTTGAAGGAGGATGTGAAACTGGTCTTCCCGGTTTGTGTGGGTATTGTCGATTTCTATGGCGTCTTTTGCTTTGGTGAGTGGTGAATCTGCTCGTGTGGTATCGATGTGATCCCGTTGCATTACATTTTCATAAATGGATTCAAACGGAATGTCTTTTCCTTGCTCTTTGAATTCAAGAAAACGTCTCCGGGCTCGCTCTTTGGCATCGGCAGTCATAAATACTTTGAGTTCGGCATCGGGGAAAACCACTGTACCAATATCTCTTCCATCCATCACCACGCCTTTATTTTTCCCAAATTGTTGCTGCAACTCCACGAGCTTTTTTCTCAGCTGTGGTATTTCAGCAATTTGACTCACTTTATCAGATACCTTCATAGAGCGAATTTCAGTTTCTACGTTGGTTCCGTTCAGGTGAATTTCAGCAGATTTCGTTGCCGGATTGAACTCAAAATGCAAACGAATATCAGGAAGTTGATTGATTAATTCATCATGGTTTAAAAAATCATCTCCTATGAGGTTTCGCTGTAAAGCGAAAAGGGTCATGGCACGGTACATTGCACCACTATCCACATACACATAGCCCAGATAAGCCGCCAGTTGTTTGGCAACCGTACTCTTACCGGTGGATGAAAAGCCGTCTATGGCGATGGTGATTTTTTTCAAAACAGGGTAAAATTTTTATTGCAAATCGATGTTCAAACCAAAAAAATTGGCTGCTGCAGCAGTACTGAATTTTGAATAGGCATAACTCACTCTCACCTTGCGCAGTTTGATACCAAAACCGGCACTCAAACCGGCAAAGGCTCTTTGCTCTACAATGCGCAATTCTTCAGATCGTCTTACATTGTATCCCAAACGAATGTTGAATCCGCTTTCCGGAAACAATTCGATTCCCACTATAGCACGCCTAAAAATATTGTCTATAAAGGTAATATTTTCTTGTTCCACATTGCCTTCCAGGTCAAACTCATCCCGCGCGGGATTGGCAAAAGCTATGTTCCAGGTTTGCAGGTTTTCGAGGGTAAAGTGCCATCTTAGTGGAACATTTTGAAGACTTTGGGAAATACCAAAATCGACTTCAAAAGGAAGTTTTTCATAGGTTTCAGCAAAAGGGGTAAATTGAGTACCGATGTTTCTGGCAACGGCTGCAATATGCAAATCCCAGGGTTCATACACATAAATCAATCCGATATCAACAGCGCCACCGAGCGAACTGTATTCTTCCAGTTTTGAGGAAATCAGTTTCACATTCACACCCACGTGAAAGTCGGTCCAGGGTATGTTGCGCGCATACCCAAAAGATAAGGCGACCTCACCACCCCCAAATTTTCCGGTAGATTCTCCTTGCTCGTCAAAACCATCAAAACGTCCATAATTGATATACGTGACACCCGTGTGAAAAACCTGGGTGCGCCTGTCCCACAAATAGGCATAGGAAGCGGTGCCATAATTGACATCGGCAAAATAATTGGTGTAATTTACTGAAAGCTGGTTGTCCATCTCGGGATTGATGGTGGCGGGATTGTAGAGACCCTGGCTGGGGTCATAATCATAATTTGTGATGACTTTACCACCCAAAGCCGCTTGACGCGGTGAATTCATCAAATTGAGAAATTGATAGGTTCCCTTCCCCCCGATTTGAGCTGAACTCAAAACTGTAAAAAACAATAAGGAAGCAACAACTATCTTGGTTTGCATAAATGAGGTCTGGGTTTTTATCCTCCCGATATTGAGAATAAGCTTAACAAGTAAACGAGTGCAAGTATAATTTATTTTTAAGGATTAAAAAAAGAGGTTGTCTAAAAATCGTGTTTTGCCACAAAATCACCAAAGCTCAAAGTTACACTAAGAATTAAGTGATTAATATTTAGCTTTTTGTGCTTTTTGGTGTCTTTGTGCCTTCGTGGGGTTCTTTTGTTATACAACTTATTAGTCAGCCCCTTTTTTATGTTTATCTAAAAATTTCTTTTAAAGCGTTTTAGGGTTCTTCACTTTTTCTTTTGTAAGCGCCAATTGGAGGACTTCACTCATCTCTTTCACATAATGAAAGGTAAGTCCTTTGAGGTAATCTTCCTTGATTTCTGCTATGTCGCTCCTATTGTCTTCACAAAGCAAGATTTCTTTGATTCGCGCGCGTTTGGCAGCGAGAATTTTTTCTTTGATTCCTCCCACCGGAAGCACTTTCCCTCTTAAGGTAATTTCACCGGTCATTGCAAGACTTTTCTTTACTTTACGTTGGGTAAAGAGGGAGACTAAAGAAGTTAACATCGAGATTCCGGCACTGGGACCGTCCTTGGGAGTGGCGCCTTCCGGCACGTGGATGTGCACATTGTAATTTTCAAACACATTGGGGTCGATGCCCAAACTATCTGCATTTGATTTGATAAATTCCATTGCGATGGTCGCCGACTCCTTCATCACTTTCCCAAGATTTCCTGTGATGGTAAGATTCCCTTTTCCCTTTGAAAGTGTTGATTCAATAAATAAAATATCACCACCCACTTGTGTCCAGGCTAGTCCTGTTACCACTCCTGCCACCTCATTGTTTTCATATTTGTCACGCTCCAGCTTGGGGGAACCCAACACCTTAATCACATCTTCATTAGAAACTTTGATATTGTACTCTTCCTCCATGGCAATATTCATTGCGGCATAGCGCACCATTTTTGCAATTTGTTTTTCCAATCCTCGCACACCTGATTCTCTTGTATAACCCTCCACAATTTTTTCAAGTTGTGGTTTGGATATTTTCAAATGTGATTTATCAAGACCGTGTTCCTTGAGCTGTTTGGGCAACAAGTGGTGCTTGGCAATTTCTACTTTTTCCTCAATGGTATAGCCTGTTACATTGATGATTTCCATACGGTCACGTAAGGCTGGTTGTATGGTATTTAATGAATTTGCCGTAGCGACAAACATAACTTTTGACAGGTCAAAGCCCACCTCAAGGAAGTTGTCGTGAAAATCATTGTTTTGTTCAGGATCCAGCACTTCCAGCAAAGCAGAAGAAGGATCACCCTGATTGCCCAGAGAAAGCTTATCAATTTCGTCAAGCACAAAAACCGGGTTGGAAGTCTCAGCCTTTTTGATGCTTTGCACGATGCGCCCCGGCATCGCGCCAATATAGGTTTTTCTGTGGCCTCTTATTTCAGATTCATCCCTCAAACCACCCAGAGATACCCTTACATATTTGCGCCCCAACGCCTCGGCGATGGATTTTCCCAAAGAGGTCTTCCCCACTCCGGGAGGTCCATACAAGCAAAGGATGGGCGATTTCATATCGTTACGTAATTTTAAAACGGCCAGGTATTCAATAATGCGCTTTTTAACATCGTCCAGTCCGTAGTGGTCTCTGTCAAGGATGCGTTTGGCGCGTTTTAAATCAAATTTGTCTTTGGAAAAATGATTCCACGGCAGGTCAAGGAATAAATCGAGGTAATTGCGTTGTATGGAATATTCAGCTACCTGCGGATTCATACGCTGCATTTTGGCCAATTCCTTTTCAAAGTGTTTCGCGACCGCTTCAGACCATTTTTTCTTTTTGGCACGTTGCTGCATTTCGTCCAGCTCTTCTTCATGGGAAACGCCACCCAATTCTTCCTGGATGGTTTTCATTTGCTGATGCAGAAAATACTCCCGTTGCTGCTGGTCCAGGTCATAGCGCACCTTAGACTGTATATCGTTCTTTAACGCCAGTTTCTGAAATTCGATGTTCATATACTTCAGGGTTTCCATGGCGCGTTCTTCCAGCGAATTGATTTCGAGTAATTTTTGTTTGTCTTGAACATCTACATTTAAATTTGAAGACACAAAATTGATTAAAAACGAGTTGCTCTCTATGTTCTTTATCGCAAAGGAAGCTTCTGAAGGAATATTAGGGCTTTCATTAATGATTTGCAATGCCAGATCCTTGATAGACTCAATGACCGCTTTGAACTCTTTGTTGTTTTTTGCCGGGCGTGCCTCAGCGACTTCCTTCACTTTGGCTTTAAAGTAAGGCTCAACATTTGTGATTGTATCAATTTCAAAGCGCTTTTTTCCCTGAAGAATCACCGTAACGTTTCCATCAGGCATTTTCAGGACACGCAAAATGCGGGCAACAGTGCCCAGTCTGTTGATGTCTCCTTCCTCGGGTTCTTCAACGCCTTCGGCTTTTTGGGATACCACACCTATGACTTTTGATTTTTTATTGGCCTCATTGATGAGTTTAATTGATTTATCCCGTCCGGCTGTGATGGGAATCACCACCCCGGGAAACAAAACCGTATTGCGCAGAGGCAAAATGGCAAGTTCATCAGGTAAAACCTCTTTATTGATTGCATCTTCATCTTCAGGCGTCATTAAGGGAATCAACTCGGCTTCTTCATTGATTTCCTGAAATGACAAACTGTCTATATCTATAATTTTTGAATTTGACATACGTATATTTAAGTCATTGTGTCATAGAGCACAATGTGAATTTAGGGATTTATAAAGCGTGTTCACTAACTTACAAACGACAAAATGCGCTGTATGGGATATTCATCGGCAAATATCCAACATATTTAGGCAATAGTTATGCCAGTGGGGGTACTTTTTAAGAAAAGGTGTTTTCAATCTTTATATTGGGATCCCTTTTGTTTATCACTTAGTAGAAATTAATGGGTAACCTTAAGGTCTTCTCAAATAATTACTTTGTAAAATAAGGAAATAAGTTATTTTGTAAAATGGAAACTATTTATAGTTGAGTAAAATATGGTTTACTATTAAGGCTCTTGAGATTTAATTGACTTCCTTTCTTTTTTACTCAAGCCCTTGTTATTGTTTTTTAAAGGTTTTCGTGAATCTCCTACGTCGATTTCCATCGATGAAAAAAGAAACAGGGCGTGACATTTTTAGTGAACGAGCCAGTGTGCACAAAGGAGAGGCTGAAGAAAAATAACGGTACATTGGTATACGAGTTCTGCTTTTTAGATTATATCTTAGAAATAAAAGTTTTACCAATTTGGTTTACAAATTTTTCTTTTTTGCATTGCCCAAAAAAGAAACAAAAAAGTCTAGGCTGAAGAAAAAAAGCCTAAATTTTGTAAAATAAGCCTACATTTTCTTAACTCGCTCAAAAGACTTTCAGATTATTTAACCAATCTTATTAATCTCTAAAACACTATTGAAACTCCAATTTTGAAGGCTCAAACAGAAGAAAATGTTTAACGACTCATTTTACAAAATTCTTAACGGCTATTTTTCTTAGGCCGGGTTTGTTTTGGAAAGTAATTAAATCTTTTTAGTTTAATTAATAAATAACTTTAAATGGACAACCTATTTAAGGGACGAAATATCGGTAACAAAGAAATCACAAATTCTTGGAAGTCCCGTTAGGAACGCAATATAGCTTTGCCTAAACCTATAAAAAACCACACAAATTTTCAGTTATCTTAAGAATAAGATTCAAAAAATCTTTTTCAAACTGTAACAAATTTGTTTTAAACGTATCTTTAGTACAAACAACCCATTATTTGACACTAACCAAAACACATATTGACGATTTGCTAGCACTTTGCCTTCAAGGAAATCAGTTTGCGCAAATGGAAGTTTACAACCGCTATTATGGTGCGATGTACAACACAGCCCTGCGCATCGTGAAGCAAACAGATGAAGCAGAAGATATTATGCAGGAGGCCTTTTTGACGGCTTTTCATAAACTGTATACGTTCAAGGGAGATGCCAGTTTTGGTGCCTGGTTAAAACGGATTGTGGTGAATCAAAGCATTACAAAATCAAAAAAAATGGAGCACAATGAAGAATGGGAAGAGTATAAAATGACAGCGATTGCAGATGATTCTTTTGATGAAACAAACGAGACATACAGTGATTTAAAAGCAAATGAAGTACTGCAAGCCATCAACGATTTGAAAACCAATTACAGCACTGTTTTGACACTGCATTATATTGAAGGCTATGATTATGAAGAAATTGCACAAATAATGGACATCAGTTATGCAAACAGCAGAACCCTGCTTTCCAGAGCTAGGGAAAGCCTTAGAAAAAAGTTGCAAATACAAACCAATTAAAATATAGCGCTTGCGCGAAAAATATAAAAATATGGACACTAATCATTTAGATAACCGTTTAAAAACCCTCTTTCAAGAGCAGGATGTGCCCCATTTGGAACCTAAAGACGGGCATCGTTATCGCTTTTTACAAAAGCTGAATGAGCAGAATAAAAAGCCTGTAAAACGACTGTTATTTTGGAAACCCCTTGCCGTTGCAGCTTCCTTTTTAATCCTTTTCGGTTTGGCGGTTCCATTTATGAATCCCGGATCAACTCAGGCAGACCTGGCAAGTATCTCGCCCGAGTTTGCTCAAACCCAACAGTTTTTTACCTCAACCATCAAACGGGAACTCGCTACATTGAAAGCTGAAAAGTCTCCTGAAACCATAGTCCTTATTGAAGACGCTCTGGAACAAATGGAAGTGCTGGAAAAAGAGTATGCAACTTTGAAAAAGGACCTGGTTAAAAGCGGTCAAGATGATCGTGTTATTCACGCAATGATTTCAAATTTTCAAAGCCGTATTGACTTATTGCAAAACGTTTTGGAACAAATAGACCAATTAAAAACCTTAAAACAAGAAACCCATGAGACCACTATCTAAACTTTTGATGCTGCTTCTGCTGCTGCCTTTACTGGCTATTGCCAATAATAGCAAACTGAGTGGTAAACACACCAAGGAAAAGAAAATTGAAAGACAGTTTGATGTCAATAAAAGCACGTTGCTTCACATTGATAACCGTTATGGAAATGTCGATATCGCGACCTGGAATCAAAACCGCATTGAAATTGAAGTTACCATCATAACCAATGGCAACAATGAACAGGAAGTTCAAAAAAGACTCGATGAAATTTCAGTAGCATTTGAAGCCTCTTCTAGTCGTGTAAGTGCGGTAACCCATATTGAAAACCAGCGCAACAACTGGACGTTTTGGGGTTCCAAATCAAGTAATGTCAATATTAAAATCAATTATCTGGTGAAAATGCCGGTATCAAACAGTCTGGATATCAAAAATAATTATGGAGCCATAAGCCTCAATCGCTTGAATGGAAACTCCACACTATCTTGCAATTATGGTTCGTTTATTATTGGCGAACTCAACGGTGATTCCAATCAGCTCTCATTTGATTATACAAATGGAGTCACCATAGGCTTTGTTAAAAATGCCGTCATTGATGCCGATTATTCTGAATATGTAATCAATAAAGCCGAAAACATAACATACAAAGGTAATTACAGCCGTGCTGAATTGATGGAAATTCTTTCCACCCTTGATTTCAACTCCTCTTACGGAAGGTTGAACGTTGGCAAAGCAAAAAATGTAACAGGAAGAAGTCGTTATGTTACGACCTCATTTGGTGAGATTTCACACAATCTAGATTTAAACGCTAATTATGGAAAGATAAGTGTGGATCTCCTGAAAGAAAGCATTAAAAATGTAAACATCACAGCAAAATACACTTCAGTAAATTTGACCTATGATGCCCGAGCCGCATTTGATTTGAATGCTCAGCTTTCTTATGCAAGTTTAAAAACAGATGATGCTATTGACTTTTCTGTAAGAGACATTCAGAGCAGCCGCAGTACCTATGAAGGCCACCATAAAAAAAGAAATTCCGGAAACAGTATTCAGGTTTCTTCAAGCTATGGTGGGGTCAAAATCCAAAAACAATAAATCAGAATAAATTACAAATCATTATAAATAATCATCAATCTAAAAATCGTACAGTATGAAAAATTCAATTCTATTAACAAGTTTATTTATTTTCTTTAGTTTCACTTCGCTTCAAGCACAATGGTGGAGTTCAAATACCATTCAAGGCAATGGAGAGGTAACCACTATAAATGTCCAAACGGCAGATTATGAAGGTGTTTCTGTAGCCGGAAATTTTTATGTCACCATCGCGGAGGGTAGAGAAGGAAACATCACTTTAACGGGAGAATCCAATCTGCTGGAAGAAGTTATCGTTGAAGTAAAGGATAACGTCTTGCACATCAAAACAGAAAACAAAACCAATTTAAAACCAAGCCGCGGAAAGAAAATTGAAATAACCGTACCGACAAGCAGCCTCACTAAAATAGCACTGGCGGGGTCGGGTGAAATTAAAAACAATTTCAACCTGAAGTCTGATGCACTCAGTGTGAAACTGGCAGGTTCCGGTGACATCAAGCTAAACATTGAGGTAACTGACTTAGAAACAAAGGTTGCCGGTTCCGGAGACATTATTTTAAACGGGCTGGCAGGTAATCTCACTGGGAGTATTGCCGGTTCCGGAGTAGTAGATGCCAGCAGATTAAATGCAGGTAACGCTTCTATTAGTGTTGCAGGATCCGGGGATTACAAAGTGAATTGCAAAGGTGATTTTAAAGGCAGAGTGAGTGGCTCCGGGTCAATTAGTTACAAAGGCAAACCCACTAGAATTGACAGTAAAGTCGCCGGTTCCGGAAAGATTAAAATGGTTGATTAAATTCCTTTAGAAAAGCTAAAAAGCCGCTTTCTATTTGAAAGCGGCTTTTTTATGTTTTAAGAAAAGTCGTGTTTACAAAGCAAATTTAAATGACCCTTCAGAAACCTGGTGTATTATTTCTCCGCCCTGTTCTATGGCTGTTTGGAAGTTAAAGGCAAATCTTATAAACTGAGCACTGTTTTCAAGTAATACCAACAAACCAGCTTGAGAACCATACGTTGTTTCTCCGTCAAAATATTCGGCATTGATATCACCGTTAAAAGTCAATTGGTAAGTTCCGGTTTGCAAATCGGCGGGAATTGTAAAAAATATGGCTTCTCCTGTGCTGGTTTTTACCGCTTGAATGGCGTAAATGTCTGTGGTAATCACTGTAATATCATCTGCTGAAAATGAAATGCCATCAATAAAAGCAAACATAAAATCGTCTCCTTCACCGGGTAATCCGGCTGCAATAACCAGATTGTTAAAAAAGCCACTTTCAATTGTCACGGTCTCTGTACCCTCGTTTCTTCCGGCAACAAATGAAAATGTACCCGAAACTGTATTGTTTTCAAAGTCGAGTGTAGTGATTGTTATTGTTCCGGAACCGCCCTCTGATAGCAGACTTGTGTAAGGTTCCTGTTCATCAACTATGTAAGTTGCTTTGCTGTCATTTTCAGTTTCTGCACCCAGGTCAAAAGTCCCTAATTCAGGATTAATGATATTGATTTGAATTAGTCTTTCGTTGTTAATACCTTGGATGATGAGTGTGTTAGTCTCTTCAATAAATGTGGCTCCTGCATTTTCGCTTCCGGCCACAAAGGGCAATCCATCAACTTCAGCAAAGAATTCGGGCTCATCTCCTCCTCCTACGGTTCCATCACTTTCAAGAGCGATGTTTGTAAATGTTCCTTCGGTAATGACAACAACATCAAAAGTGGGGTTACCGTTTCCATCCAGTATGGGCAGACCGTTTGCATCCAGCAATGGGCGCGTTGCAGTAAAAGAGAATGTTCCTGAAATCACTTCCAGTTGGGTATCATATTGAGTGACCACAACCTGACCGGAACCACCCTGATTTCGCGATGAAAAAGCTGCAGGATCTACATTGATTCCAAAAATAGCCTCTCCCTGAGTGACCATATCAAAAGTACCCACACCGGCACCGTTAAGTCTCAAATTGATCACATCGCCATTACTTCTTATACCGGTTACTGTTGTAACACCCTGAACTGTCTGTGCCCGAGCCGTATCTGCAATAAACGTAAAGCCTTCAATTTCTGCAGAAAATTCAGGTATAAGGACTGTGGGGTCATCAACAACAAACTCACCTTCCAGCGGTTCGTTGTCACAGGAAATAAAAACTAATGCACTAATAAATACTGTTGTGAAAATATGTTTCAGGTTCATAAGTAGATTTTTAAACTAGTTGGATGCTTCGCAAACTTAAGTAAAAAATATTTATTTGAAGTTCAATTTATCCATACAACTCATTTTTTGATAAAAAATTGCCCTCAAAAAGGCACTTGAGTGCGGTGAAACTTCTTATCATTATTTCACTCCTTACCATCAGAAGTGGGTTTTCGCGGAACGCGTAACAACAAAACAATGCCCAAGAAAAAAAACACGACTAGAAACAATACCGAATTGCGCATACTTCCTGTTATTTGGTCTATAAAACCATAAAGCATCATCCCGATGACTATCCCGATTTTTTCGGTCACATCATAAAAACTAAAATAAGACGTGGTGTCTTTGGTTTCAGGTAAAAACTTGGAATAGGTAGAACGCGATAGCGATTGAATTCCCCCCATTACAAGTCCAACCACACCGGCTGTCAAATAAAATTGTATGGGTTCTGTAATGGTGTATGCAACAATACAAATCACCAGCCAGATACTGTTGATAACAATGAGCGTTGGGATGTTTCCAAAGCGTTCAGAAGACCTTGAGGTCATTTCGGCGCCAAGCACAGCCACCAGCTGAATGATGAGAATGCTTATAATGAGCCCCATCGTTTTTTCTGTGGAGTCTGCCCAATTGATTTCCTGTTCGCCAAAATAAGTTGCTACAAGCATCACGGTTTGAACTGCCATACTATACACAAAGAATGCAGACAGATAGCGTTTTAGTTTGATGTTTTGCAAAAGGGATTTTTGCACTTTTTGAAGTTCCCTGAAACCGTTTAATAGCACATTGCGGGTAATTTTGTTGTTGTTTTTGGGACCCACCGGTAAGTAATAAAAACTGTATTGACTGAATAGTGCCCACCAAATACCCACTGTTACAAACGAAATTTTCATGGCCAGCATGGCTGCCTCTCCTCCTTCACCAAGTCCAAAAACCTCCGGTTTCATAACCATCCACAGATTAAAAAGTAACAAAAGGACACTTCCCAGATACCCCATAGAAAATCCGCGAGCACTCGCTTTGTCTTGTTGTTCATTGAAAGCAATGTCTGGTAAATAGGAATTATAAAACACCAAACTGCCCCAAAAGCCAATAAGAGCTAAAAAATAACACAGCAGACTGAAATAAATCGCGTCAAGACTAAACCAAAACAAACCAATACAGGATGCGCTACCCAGGTAGCAGAAAAACTGCATAAACTTTTTCTTATTCCCCACATAATCTGCGATACCTGAAAGCAGCGGCGACATAAATGCAACCAGCATAAAGGCTGCAGCGGTCACATAACTGATGAGGGGTGTGCTGCGTATTTCACCACCAAAAACGGTCACGGTTTCTGTATTTGCAGCCTCAAACAAAGAGGCATAGTATATGGGAAATATGGCTGATGCTATGACCAGGCTGTAAACTGAGTTTGCCCAGTCGTAAAATGCCCAGGCAAATAGTAGTTTTTTGCTTCCTTTTTCGGGTGTTTGTCTCATATTATTTTTAAATCAGTATCATCATTTTTATTTCATTTGAGTTGTTCTTTTTTACTCACGTCATACTTATTTTTGAAAGGGTGTTCGTAAATCTCCTTCGTCGATTTGCATCGCCCAAAAAAAAACCAAAAAACGCTAGGCTTACGAAAGTGTTCCTAAAGATAATATTCGCTAAGAATACAAAGTTAAGTGATTTTCGACTTAACTTTATAAATGATGCCAAGTTCATTTACTTCTCGTGTTCTTTTGTCTCGACACAAAAGAACCAGGACGAAATGTTAAGAAAATGTCCTGCGGTCACTGAGCCTGTCGAAGTGAGGATATTTTTAGTGAACGAGCCAGCCACTTCGCCGCGCACTGTCGCAGAAGCTTTAGCGTAGGCACCCTGAAGCTTTGAAGCGTAAAACGGGCGTGAGGGGAAGGCTGACGAAAGCGTTCCTAAAAATTTCATTCGCTGTGGCGTAAAAATTAAGTGTATTAATCTTTTGTAAAATGAAAATTAGGTAATGTTAAGTAAATGTTGGAATATTTTTAATTCTCGGGATATTCCATTTACTTTCTTTTCTTTTTTCCATCGATGAAAAAAGAAACAAGAAAATCTAGGCTGAAGAAAAATAACCTAAATTCTGCAAAATAAGCCTACATTTTCTTAACTCGCCCGAAAGACTTTCAAATTAATTAAGCAATCTAATTAAGTTCTAAAACGTTTTTGAAACTACAATTTTGCCGGCTCAAACAGAAGAAAATGCTTTACGGCTTATTTCACAAATTCTTAACGGCTATTTTTCTTAGGCCGGGGTTGGTTGAGTAATTAAATTTAAAAATATTGTTTAATTAAAAAAAGGAATTTATGAAGCATTAAACCTTTGCTTCCAATTACCCTATCTCCCTTTCACAAAGTCCGTTTATTTTTTTACTGAACCCTTTTAAAAAGTAATAAAAAAAAGCTGCCTAAAAAGGCAGCTTTAAAAATAGAAAATAAGTTTATGAATCCGGTTATTTTTTTGTTACTTTTTAAAAGTAGTCACTCCAAACTTACGGGCTTCTGCTTTTGATTCTTCTACCCAGGAAAGTATATTGTTGATGCGTGTTTGACTTGCAGGGTGTGTACTTAGGAATTCAGGTGGGGTGGCGCCACCAGCCTGTTGTTGCATTCTACGCCACAATTCTGCCGCTTCAGCGGGTTCATAACCTGCGATTGCCATTAATGTCAAGCCGATTTTATCTGCTTCGGTTTCATGGCTTCTGCTAAAGGGGAGCATAACACCCACCGAGGAACCCACACCATAAGCGGTATTAAACAATGCCTGATTTTCAGGGTCATTGGCCAAAGCGATGTTACCGGCAACGGCGCCAATTTGTTGTAATTGCCCGGCACTCATACGTTGCTGACCATGATTGGCAAGAGCGTGCGCCACTTCGTGTCCCATAATGGCAGCCACTCGTGCCTCAGTATTTGCAACCGGCAAAATACCGGTGTAAAATACAATTTTACCTCCCGGCATACACCAGGCGTTTACAGCCTCATCATCAACCAAGTTAAATTCCCATTGATACTCTTTTAAATAACCTTGATAACCGTTTGCATTGAGCCAGCGCTCTGAGGCGGTGGCAATCTTTTGACCCACGTTTTTAATCATTTCGGCCTCTGCAGTGCCATTGACTACCCTATTTTCAGACAAAAACTGGCTGTATTGCTGAAAAGACATAGGTAAAATTTGAGCGTTTGGCACCAATGCCAAGGTACTTTTTCCTGTAAAGGGGTTAGTGGTACAGGCAATGAGCATCATCATCATTGATGCTACTTTAAAGAAGGTTTTCGTTTTCATACTATTTTTTTTGATGCTGAATGTAAAAATACAAAAACTTTGTTTTAATGAATTGAATTTGTTTAGTTATTAATGATTAATGTTTATTCATAGTCACTTATTAAAATTGTGACTTATTTAGCTACTTCAATCAAAAATTGTTCCTATTTTGGCTATCTAAAAATTTTCGGTACGCAATTTGTTTAAGTTATAAAAATCAAAAACATCTATTATGAAAAAGCTCATTTTTACTTTAGGAACCATTTTCTTTTTATTCACTTCCTGCGAAGGACCACAAGGCCCTCCGGGATTTGATGGCATCAACATACTGGGACAAACTTTTGAACGCACAGTGAACTTTCAGTTTAACAATCAAAACGGACTTCAGGAAACGCTAGTAACAATCCCAACTTCTATTGAAGTATTTGAATCTGATGCTATATTGGTGTATCGCTTGGAGGGTCAATTGCCTGATAATGTTGACTTGTGGAGTTTGATTCCTCAAAACTTCTTTTTAGACAACGGCGATATTATTCAATATGTATATAACCATACCTTTTTTGACATCATGCTTCAGATTGACGGTAATTTTGATTTAGCGACCGTTCCTGTTGGGTTTACTCAAAATCAGACCTTCAGGTTTGTGGTGGTGCCTTCAGACTTTGCTCTTAAAACGGGTGTTGATATAGGCGATTACAGCGCAGTGATGCAAGCGCTTAAACTGGATTAAGAATTAAGTAGTATTTATTCATTAACCTCCTGAACTTTATTCATTAGGAGGTTTTTTTATGAGATACTATTGAGAACACTAAATTTAAGTTAAAAGAACTTCCTGCACTTTTAATTCGTATGTATATCAATTAAATTCGTTTAAAAAAAAAGCGTTATGACATCAAAAATCACCCTTTGCCTTTTGGCAATAAGTCTATGGAGCTGCAACAGCAAAGCCCAAACTGAAACTGAAAATGAGACCCCTTATGCTGTGGTTAAAACAGATGCTGAATGGAAAGCACAGTTAAGCGAACTTGAATATTATGTACTTCGACAAGCCGGTACAGAACGCGCTTTTACCAGTGAACTTGATAAAAACTATACCTCCGGGACATACCACTGCAAAGCATGTGATGTGTTGTTGTATGAAAGTGAACACAAATTTGATTCGGGAACCGGCTGGCCCTCCTTTGATCGCGGAATTGATGAAAACCTTGAACTGGATGTTGATTACCATGTGGGTTATGCCCGCACCGAGTTAAAATGTGGGAATTGTGGAAGTCATCTGGGGCATCGTTTTGATGATGGTCCCAAAAACACCACCGGAAAAAGACATTGTATCAATGGGGTCGCACTGAGTTTTAAGCCTAAAAAATAATACCATGAAAACCAAAAAGTATCCGGTTCATAAAACCGAAGGGGAATGGCTGGAACTACTAGGTGAAGAAAAGTATCGCATCCTGAGAGAAAAAGGCACGGAACGCCCTTTTACCGGAACTTACAATCTTAACAATGAAAAAGGGAGATATCACTGTGCCGCCTGCAATCAGCTGCTATTTGAGAGCCACACAAAATTTGACAGTGGCTGTGGATGGCCTTCTTTTGACCAATCTGTTGAAGGAAGTATTGAATATGTCAAAGACACCAGCTATGGTATGCAACGCACGGAAATTCTCTGCGCCAACTGTGGCAGTCATCTGGGGCATGTTTTTAATGATGGCCCTACTTCTACCGGGCAACGGTATTGTGTGAATTCATTGAGTATGGGGTTTACTGAGGAAGAAGTAAGGTAATTGATTATTACCTCTCCTCCTTTTACAGACGGGATATTTTTCAATTCCTACCTGAAAAATTACAAATTTTCCAACTGGTTGCTTTGTTTATCATCACTAATGGTCCAGAAAAAGCCTACAAAGAAAAACCGGTCGGCTGTGGGTGTGATGGCGCGCCTTTCAAAGGTGCCATTTGCATTGGGGGTGTTGGCATATTCATAGCCAAATACATTTTGTGTGCCCAGCACATTGGAAACTGAAAAATACAGGATTTTTTGTTCGCTCAATAAATAAGCCCAATTAAATGCCAAGCTGTTGTATGCTTTTGTTTTTCCATTCATAAATGTTAGCTCGTTGGGGTTATTGAAAGGCCTGCCTGTGTGAAAGGTATGTGAAAAACCGAGCTGCGACCGCCATTTTTGCACCCAATATTTTGTTACTAAAGAAGCGGTGTGTTGTGCTACAAATGATGGGGTCGCCTGTTTTTGGAAATTGCGGTACAAACGCTCGGTATCGATAAACGAATAAGAAACCCAATATTGCAAATTTTTAATGGTTTTGTTATCCCTCCAAAATAAATCAAGCCCGGCAGCATAACCGGATCCGGTGTTGTTGAATTGAGAGTCAAACTGTGGAATCGCTTCATCAAAGCGAATCAGGTCATTGTAGTCTTTATAATACCCCTCCAGGCGGAAGGTGCGTCCATTTTTATCAAACTGATAATTTAAAATGTAATGAGTCGCATTTTCTGAATCTAGCCGGGTGTTGTACTTGAGATAGTCTTGTTTTGGTGTTTGGGAAAAGCGACCATAAGCTAATGCAAATTGGGAATATTCCCCAAATTTGTACGCCAATGAAAGTCGAGGTGAAACCCGTGTTTCATCTAGTAAGAACTGCTGAGAGGCTCTTACCCCCACTTTTACTGCCAGCTTTTTAGAGAAGAAAAAATCGCCTTCTGCATAAAGCGCCAGTACATTTGAAGTGAACCCACTCTCAAACGCTCCGGTTGCATTTTGAAAACTTTCATCAAAACTTGTGCTGAAAAAATCGGCTCCCACATCCATTTTTATCCTGTTTGAAAAACGCTTACTTGCTTTTGATTTGAGATGGAAGGCGTGTTCATCGTTTTGTATCCTATCTGAATTGATAAAAATAGTATTGGTTCCAAATCCATAACTCAAGCCGTTGTAAAACTGCCAATTGTTGTTCCAGTAACTTTTGTAAGAGGCGTTTGTATAGAAGTTGTTGTTTTTCAAATCGATTCGTTGAGGCGTTGGACTGTTGATGTCCTCTTGATTGAAGTCAAAGCTTGATGCATCAAAAGCGGCATAGGATTTCAAAATGCCCTTATTAAATCTGTTTACATAGACGGCCTCACCACTTATTGATTCAAAGGCTTTATTCCAGTCAAGATCCTGAGCAACCAGTGCTTGATATGGTTCCAGATTAATATAGGCTGTATTGATTGTTAAACTGCTGCTTTCTTTTTTGAGTGAATGTCCCACTCCCAGACCAACGGTCATTAGCGAAAGTTCGGTTTGGTTCTGCTCGGCTTCGTCTTTGGTATTTAAGAGCAACACACTGGAAAGTGCCTCGCCATATTCTGCGCTGTAACCACCCGTTGAAAAGGAGATGCCACTAAAAAGAAATGGTGAAAAGCGTCCTCTTGTGGGCAGGTTTTGTACAGAAGCCCCATAGGGTTGTGCCACCCTGATGCCGTCAATAAATGTTTGTGTTTCATCTGCCTCGCCGCCTCTCACAAACAATCTGCCGCTCTCCCCCACGGTTTGCGCTCCCGGAAGGGTTTGCAGGGCACCCACAATATCACCGGCACTTCCCGCCGTGGTGACTATATCCAGCGGCTTTAAAACTGAAACCCGTGCTTTGTCACCGGCTTCAAAGGTTCCTGCAGAAAGTACAACAGCATCGAGGGCGTCCACGCTTTCGCGTAAGCGAATGTTTAAAAGTTTCATTTCATTTACTTCCTTACTGATTTTATAGGTCTCAAAAGAAAGGTAGGATACCTGAAGTGTTTGTACTCCGGTTGAAAGGGTTGAAAATGAAAAAGTGCCATCTTCAGAGGATGTTGTACCGTCATAAGTGCCTTCAATAAAAACATTTGCTCCCGGAATGGGAATGCCTTTGGGGTCTGTCACTTTTCCCGAAATGGTGGTTTGTGAAAATAGTTGAACCGTTAAAAAGAAGAGGATAAAAAAACTGTGGTTTCGCATTTTGATTTGTTTTGGATCAAAAGTGCGAAGAAGTGAGCTATTCTCTAAAAGATACTGACCCAATTGTTGAAATCGTTGGATGAGTTGTTTAAAAATATAAAGCCACCTTTTTGAGGTGGCTTGTTGTTGTTTTCTGATACAATTTTCGCTTAAAGCGAAAGGGTTGCAGGGATTACTTCTTCTTTGAAGCAGTCTGCGGAGCCTTTTTTACCGCCGTTTTTGGCGCAGCTTTTTTGGGCTGAGGCTTGCTGTTTGACTTGTTTTTGTCCATAAGGGTTTGATTTAAAACCATCGTGAATGTACAACAGAAATCAATAGTTGATTTTCACTTAGCAAAAAATTAACTAAAATCTTTTTTGTTACTTTTGAAGGCTTATAAAACATAAAAACCAGATTCTGAATCTCTTTTCAACAACTCATTAATAGCCTTTAAAAAGTCTACATTATTTAAGTACTTGTAACAAAAAACACAAACCAACTACTAACTTATCATAACTAACTATCAAAAAACTTTGAACAAAGAACTTGAACATAGTTTTGTCACTCAGCTGGAAGCGAACCAAAACATTGTGCATAAAATCTGCCGCTTATATACCAATGATGCAGATTCTCACAATGATTTGTTCCAGGAGATTACTATACAGTTGTGGAAGGCATTTCCCAAGTTCAGGGGTGATTCAAAGTTTAGTACATGGATGTACAGAGTGGGTTTGAACACAGCAATCACGCTTTACCGAAAGTCAAAGCGCAGCATTGCCACGCAGGATTTTGAAAGTGTAAGCTTTAAAATCACGGCAGATGAATATGATGATACGGTTGAATTGCAATTGCGATTGATGTATGATGCCGTAAAACAACTCAACGATATTGACAAAGCGCTGGTGTTTTTGTATCTGGAAGATAAAAACTATCGTGAAATTGCTGACACATTGGGTATCACAGAAGTCAATGCCCGTGTGAAAATGAACCGTATAAAAGAAAAATTAAAGACAATCCTCAATCCGTAAAGCTATGGATCAATTAGAATTATTAAAACAGAACTGGAAAAACAGGGAGCAAGACCACCCCAAGCTAAGCTATACTGAGATTTACAATATGTTATTTAAACGCTCCACTTCTATTGTGAAATGGATATTTATCATCAGTGTTCTTGAACTTTTGTTTTGGGTGGGGCTCTATTTTGTTACCCCAAAATCCACTTTTGAAATCATTGAAAAACTGGGCTTGATGCCCTTTATGATTGCATTTAATATCATACATTATATTGTAATCATTTTTTTTATTTATTATTTCTACAAGAATTACCTATCCATAAAAGTTACTGAGAGCACAAAGACATTGATGGAAAGCATATTGAATACCCGAAGAACGGTGCGTTATTTTGTAATGTATAATGTGGGTGCTTTTGCTTTGACCCTGATTATTATCAATTATTTTTATTATACAAAAAGTGATATTCTTCTAGAAGCTATGAGCGAAACTTACGGTCCCATTCCAGATGGACCTGAATTCTTTACCTTCTTTTTTGCTGCTCAAATAGTTGTGGGAATTATTTTAATACTATTACTACTCCTCTTTTATAGAGTGGTATATGGAATTTTGCTAGGAAAGCTAAAAAAGAACTACAAGGAGTTGGAAAAATTTGAAGTTTAGGAAAAGGTTTTAGGGTTTCAAGTTTGATTTGAACCGGAAACCCTAATACTTCCATTGTCGTGTTGTGTTCATTTCTTCTGCTTTTTCAAGTTCCTCAACCGGAATTACTTTTAAGAAGGATGGGTGTTGCTCAATGGCGTGCTCCAGTTTGTTTACTATTTCTTCGATAGTCTCGTTGTCATAATCAATTTGAAGGGGTTCTTTGATTTCCATCGATTGAAGGATGCCTCTTTTTTTAATGTTGATTCCTTTTTTGTCAAAAGATCTTCTAAAGCCATCAATTACAATAGGAACTACAATGGGTTTGTATTTTTTTATGATGTGTGCTGTTCCTCTTCTAATGGGTTTCCAGGGTTTTGTAGTGCCTTGTGGGAAGGTGATAACCCATCCATCATTGAGTGCTTTTCCAATGTTTGAGATATCACTCATTTTTACTTGCCGGTTTACATCTTGCCCTTTTTCACGCCAGGTGCGTTCTACAGAAATTGAACCTGCATACGCAAGAATCTTGGGTAGCAAACCAGATTTCATGGTTTCGCTGGCAGCTACATAATAAATGTTTAATTTTGGATTCCAGAGATAGCCAATATTTTTGATGGAGTCGTCTCGTCCATGAAGGCTGGCGTTAAAAACGTGAAACATGGCAACCACATCTGCAAAATACGTTTGGTGATTAGAAACAAAAAGAACCCCACTTTCGGGAAGATTACGGATGTTATCTGACCCCTCAATTTGAAGTTCATTAAAACCTTTAAACCTGCGGTGGGTCATCGCTCCCATTATTCGAATCAACCAACGCTTTAAAAAGAGTATATGACCAAAAGGATTTTTTTTAAACAATCCCATAAATTAACTTTTGAGGTTGTGTTTTTCTATCACAGAAAAACGGGTGGCTAATATACAAAAACTAGTTTTTATAAAGCAGCTTTTAACAAGTGTCTCACTTCGCTTAGAATCATCGCAGTGGCACCCCACACTATATGATTGTTTAAATGATAAGCAGGAACCTCAATATCAATGGCATAAGAAGTTGTCAATGATTTTTTTATAATCACATCATTATCCATAAAATGTGTTAAAGGAATTTCAATGAGTGCTTCCACTTCTGAGGGTTGTGCTTTAAATTGAGGGTAATTTTCGACAAATCCCATAAAAGGTTGCACAATAAAATTACTCGGCGGTATATACATTTCTGTCAATTTTTTTACGACCTTAATTTCTCCTTTTGGAACGCCAATTTCTTCTTCGGTTTCTCGTAAAGCAGTCATAGTGAGATTGCCATCTTGTGGTTCAAACCGTCCTCCCGGAAATCCCACTTGTCCTGAATGAACCCCTTTGTATGTTTTTCTGAGTATTAAAATTAAATTTGTCTCCTGCTGCTTGTTTGGGTAAAACAGCGCCATCACACCTGCTTTACTCGCATTTTCTTGGGATTGTGCTAAATTTTTAAGTTCTTGCAAACGTTCTTTTGGAGCCATCTTAAGCTGAATTTCCTCACCTGGTAAGTCCAAATTTTTTAACTTTGAAAGTGCTATTTTAAATCTATTAAATTCCATTGATGAAAAAATATATCCTTTCTTTTTGCGTGCCCTTTTTGTTTCTGAATTGTGAAGATAGTAAAAAATCCAATCAAACAATCGAAGAGTCCCCTGTGGAAAATTCCATAAAAGTTTCTGTAACCGATACAGAAAAAATGCCTGAAGAAGAGAATCAAGATACATTGCAACCCCTAGTCAATTTAACGAATATGACCCTTGAAGAGTTTTTGCTGCACTATGGACAGAAAAACCCGGAACGTTTTGTAACGCTTGAAACCACAGAAGGTTCTATACAACTTGAACTTCACGAAAACACACCTCTTCACCGGGCTCATTTTATCTATTTGATAAAAAACGGCTATTTAAATACCACTGTATTTCATCGGGTGGTTACAAATTTTATTATTCAAGGTGGAAACAGTGACCGAATGGAAACTGCCAGAATGCGCGGTAAAATGGGGAAATATACCCTGCCGGCAGAAATTATTCACAGACATCATCGCGGGGCACTAGCTGCTGCAAAGGAATACAGGGAAAACCCTGATGACCGCTCAGCCGCTTTTGAATTTTACATCGTTCAAAGCCCCAATGGAGCCTATCATTTGGACAAAAATTATACAGTTTTTGGCAAAGTAATCTCGGGGATGGACGTGGTTGATAATATTGCAAAACTGGAAACTGATGATGGCGACTGGCCACTTTACAATGTATTTATTAAGGCGATTATTGAAGAGTAGTTTAATTTTTTGTATAGACTGAAGGCAACGACAATTTGAATTTTACAGCCAGCAATCGCACACAAATCACAACCGAACCGGAGATAACCACAATCCAGTTAGGGTCCAAGGAGGTTAATTCAAGTAGGAAATAAAAGATACCTCCTAAAATGCAAGCGGTTGCATAAATTTCTTTTCTAAAAATAATGGGAATTTCATTACACAATATATCCCTGATTACACCCCCAAAGCAAGCAGACATTGTTCCAAGGAAAATACAGATTATGGGATGTAAATCCATTTGAACGCCTTTTTCTATTCCCACTAAAGTAAAAAGTGCAATTCCAATAGTATCAAACAAGAACAGCGTACGCCTAAAATAGTTGAGTTTGTTCCTGAAAATAATTGCAAAAACCGCCGAAAGAAAAATAACATAAACGTATGTCATGGTATGCATCCACACGATATTAACATCCAGCAATACATCCCGCAAGGTACCGCCCCCAACAGAGGTCACAAAGGCGATGATAAAGATGCCAAAGAGGTCAAGACGTTTGTGCATGGCCGTCAACACCCCTGAAATTGCAAAAGCGATGGTTCCTAAAATGTCTATGACCAGATATAAACTCATTATTGTTGTGTATAAAAGGTGTAATCATCAATAACTCTCCTGATAAAATCAATGGGTTTTTCATCATAAGAAACCTCCATAACTCCTGATACTCTAGCAGCAAGTTTTAAAATAATATGGTGACTTCCATAAACCAAGGCATTTCTGTATATAGATTTCATGGATTGAATTTCATCGTCTTTAAAAACCATTACTTGAGGGTATTTGGGGATATAATCTTCGGGCAATTGGCTGATTGCAATTGCACTTATGCCCATTGAAATTTTTTCTGAAATAACAGTGGTTGTCGCTGCAATATCTCCCATTCGCTGGCCTTTTCCGTTTAACAGAATGGTTACAATTGCAACAGAGCCAAAACCAAGTGCTATATCAACCGTGCGCAATAACCAGCGCAACAGATAGTTTGAAAAAGCGGGTTTGGAACCATCGAGTTTCACCACTCTAATCTTTAAAGCAGCTTTTCCGGGACTTTGACCATTCCAAAAAGTTTCCCATAACAAATGATATAAAAACAAAGGAAGTCCAATGGTGAAGTAATAAACAAAAACTGCATCACCAACCATATTTGTTTGCACAAAAATGAAAATGACAACAAACAAATATGCAGCTATGATTAGATTATCAACTATAAAAGCAAGAATGCGATCCATAACCCCCGCAACATTTTGAGAAATTGTGACATTTTGTGCGGTTTCTATTTGAAAATTATCCATTAAATATGTTTCTTTGAACAGCTAATAGTTTATTAATGCGCGAAGCGGCTTTTGTTAAACAAAATAAAGATAAATGGTTAAGATTTGAAAGTGTTCTTAAGAATAATATTCAAATTTCACCAGATGAGCTTAGTGCATTGTATATTGAAGTTACCGACCATTTGAGTTATGCGCAAACTTTTTATCCTAAAAGCAGCACCCTAAGCTTCCTCAACAATCTGGCAATTCTTGCCCATCAAAAAATTTACAAAACAAAACGGGAATCCCGCCGCCGTTTTATTACCTTTTACACAGAAGAGTTTCCACAACTTTTTAAAACATATCATAAGCAATTGCTAATTTCTTTTATCACATTTGCTCTGTTCAGCTTGATTGGAGCTTTTTCTGCAGCCACAGATGGTGATTTTGTAAGGTTGATACTAGGTGACGGGTATGTAAATATGACTCTGGACAACATTGAGAAAGGTGACCCGATGGCCGTTTACAAACAAATGGGTGAAGTAGAAATGTTTTTGGGAATAACCATTAACAACATTCGGGTGGCGCTTTATGCATTTGTGTTTGGAATGTTATTAAGCATCGGTACTTTATATATTTTGATGAATAATGCCGTTATGCTTGGTTCATTTCAATACTTTTTTTATGATCAAGGGCTTTTATGGGAATCTGTGAGAACCATCTGGATTCACGGAACGATAGAAATTTCTGTGATTATCATAGCGGGTTGTGCAGGCTTGGTTATTGGTAACAGCATCCTTTTTCCGGGCACTTATACGCGTTTGCAATCTTTTGTAAGGGGAGCAAAAGACGGTCTTAAAATCCTGATAAGCACCATTCCATTCTTTATTGTTGCCGGGTTTCTGGAAGGTTTTGTTACCCGTCAGACTCACATGCCAGATTGGCTTGCATTATTAATCATTGGCGGTTCATTCTACCTTATACTTTTTTACTATGTATTTTACCCCATACAACTGAACAAAAAAATAAATAAATTGAAAAAATGAAAGAATCCATAGATTTTAAAAAACAACGTGAGCTAGGAACCATCATTACAGATGCTTTTAAATTTATAAGACTGGAAGGAAAAGAGTTGGGATCTCTTATTTTAAAAATTACCGGTCCGGCCTTGCTGGCAGTGATATTTAGTTATGTATATTACACTCAGTCCACCCTAGGAAACTTTGAAAATATAATCACACAGCAAAATTTTAGCAGTAATGTTATTTTATCCATTTTTCTACTCTTTGCTTCTGTAATTGTTTTTTATGCACTCCTTTATAGCACTGTATTACTTTATATAAAGTCTTACATTTTTAATCAAGGTGCTGCTCAAATGGATACTGTAAGCCGTGAAATAAAAGACTATTTCTGGAATATGCTTGGGTTAAACTTGCTCATAGCCGTTATTGTTGTTGTTGGATTTCTTTTCTGTGTTTTGCCGGGCATCTATCTTATGGTTTGCCTCACGCTTGCATATCCCATTCTCATATTTGAGCGTAACTCTGTTGGGGATTCAATAAGTAACAGTTTTAAACTTATCAAAGATGAATGGTGGAACACTTTTGCAACACTTATTGTGATTTATATACTGTATTCAATTGTCACAATGATTTTTCAAATTCCACAATTACTTTATTTCTTTATAAAAGGATTTGCTTTGAGTAATGAAGTATCTTCAAATCCACTTGATATTATTGATTGGGTTTCTATTACTCTGGATGTAATTGCTTTGGTAGCCGGTTATTTGTTATTTACATTTATACTCATCGCTATTGCTTTTGTTTATTTTCATATCAACGAAAAGAAAAATTTCACAGGAACGATTGAAAATATTGAGAGATTGGGTTCGCGGGAATAAAACTATGAGAAGACTTTTCTTGATAGCGGCTGTTTTATTTTTAAGTTTGTCTTTACAGGCTCAGGAAGCGACCGAATCAAATGAAGAGGCGTTATCTATAATTTATGAGGAATCCTATTCTGTAAAACCTCTGCCTTTTGATCAAAGTATTCTCAAAAAATATAAAGAGGACCCACACTTTGATTATACAGAAGTTGAACTTGAAGAGAATTGGTGGAGCCAATTTAAAGCGTGGTTATCGAGATTGTGGTCTAAATTCTGGACCTGGATTTTTGGCGATTATGAATCCAATGCGTTTTTGGTTTTTTTATTTCAAGCCCTTCCCTATATCATATTGGGCGGTGTTCTTGTTTTTATTATTTGGTTATTTTACAGAATCAATCCTGGGGCTAAATTACTATTGTCTAAAGAGCCACCGGAAGTTTTTTACACAGATGAAGAAGAAATCATAAAATCCAAAAACATTCAGGAACTCATCGATCAAGCCTTTTCAAATAAAGACTACCGGCTTGCAGTGCGCTATGGTTTTCTTTTGGTTCTAAAACGACTCAGTGATTCTGAAATCATTGCTTATGAGTTTGATAAGACCAATTCAGATTACAAAAAAGAAATTAAAAAAGATTCTATTTTATCGCTCTTTAATAAAGTATCGACTCTTTATGAATATACCTGGTATGGTAATTTTTTAGTCAATGAAACCGATTATGCAAAAGCTAGTAATCAATTTGCGGCTTTGCATTCTAAAATTAAACAAGAAGTTGAGTAATTTTCAAAAAATAATGTTTGGTTTTTTCCTGATATTAATTGGGCTTTTGGTCTATGTTGAAGCTACAAAACCTGTGCCTGTAAACTGGTACCCCAGTTACACAAAAAATGATAAAATACCTCTGGGAACACTTGTTTTGCACGATTTATTAGCGCAACACTTCCGGGAAAACCTTATTGATGTGGACAAACCACCCTATATTTTTCTGCAAAAAGAAGCATCAAATGGAACATATGTGTTTATAAATAACTACTTGGGGTTTGATGATGTGGAATTGGAAAGCCTTTTGAAATGGACAGCACAAGGCAATACCGTCTTTTTATCTGCAAACAGTTACAGTAAAAACCTGCTTGACACACTGGGTCTGGAGATGGAGAATTTCTTTTTCTATGATCGATTTCAAACCCAACCTGTTTTAAGTCTTGTTGACAAAAATCAAAAACCTGCAGCAAGCGTTCATATTGAAAGAAATTTAAGAGTTTCCTATTTCAATGGTATTGACACGCTTACAAATCGTGTTTTAGGGTTTTCACAAGCTTATGAAGAGGAAGAAACATCAAACAAACCTGAGGTAAATTTCTTGAAAGTGCCCTTTGAAAATGGGGAAATTTTCTTTTACAACCAACCAGAGATTTTTACCAATTTCATTCTTCTTGACACCTCAAAGAACACTTTTCCGGCAAAAGTTCTATCCTATCTTAGTTCTGAGGGTTTCATTTATTGGGATACTTATTACAAAACAGGGCGTCGAGTGGATGTATCGCCTTTGCACATACTATTTAGTACAAGGAGTCTAAAATGGGCCTATTACACCTTACTCATCGGTGTTTTATTATTTGTTTTCTTCAACGGAAAAAGAAAACAACGCCCTGTTCCGGTACTTGAGCCTTTAACCAATAAAACCTTTGAATATACCCAAACCATCTCTGGGATTTACCGGGATACTAAAGACAACAGAGCCATATTGAGAAAAATAACTGCTCAGTTTTTGGAACATATAAGAGTTAAACTAAGAGTTGAAACAAATCTAATCAACAGTCAATTCTACAATGAAGTAGCCGTGAGAAGTAATCAAGAATATTCAGAAATAAAAGCACTTTTTGAAAGGATTAAAAAATTAGAAAATCTCACCTTAATTAATGAAAAAGAATTGATAGAATTGCTCAATAAAATAAATGAATTTAAAACCAAAATAGATGGAAAATACTGAAAATTTAAATGAGGAAATACATTTTGACAACCGACTCGATTTAAGCGAATTAAAAACTGCTGCTGAAAACATCAAAGCCGAGCTTGGAAAAGTTATTATTGGGCAACAAGAGTTTATAGAGCTACTTCTGGTAAACATGCTTTCAAACGGCCATGTGCTCATTGAAGGTGTTCCCGGCATTGCAAAAACAATCACTGCAAAGCTTTTTGCAAAATCTATACAGACTGGTTATAGCCGCTTACAGTTTACGCCAGATTTGATGCCCAGTGATGTTTTGGGCACCTCCATTTTTAATATGAAAACCGCCCATTTTGAATTTAAAAAAGGCCCCATTTTCTCTAATGTGGTTTTGATTGATGAAATAAACCGAGCTCCTGCAAAAACCCAATCGGCTTTGTTTGAAGTGATGGAAGAACGGCAAATTACTATGGACGGAAAAAAATATTCAATGGACGATCCTTTTATGGTCATTGCAACTCAAAACCCACTGGAACAAGAGGGAACTTATGCCCTTCCTGAAGCCCAGTTAGACCGGTTTTTATTTAAAATCAATGTGAGTTACCCATCAAAGAGTGAAGAAGTCCTTATTCTAAAATCTCATCACGATAGAAAAATGAACCTTCCGGTTGACGAAATAGAGCCCGTTCTCACAATTGAAAGCCTCAAAAAATTTAAAGAACAAGTGCAGCAAATACGCATAGAAGATAAGCTTTTTGACTACATAGCCCAGCTGGTTGAAAAAACAAGAAACCATCCTCATTTGTATCTTGGGGCTTCACCAAGAGCTTCTATCGCTATTATGAATGCTTCTAAAGCATTTGCAGCTCTCGCCGGAAGAGATTTCATCATCCCCGATGATATCAAGAAAACACTCATTCCGGTATTGGGTCACAGAATTATCCTGTCTCCAGAACGTGAAATGGAAGGCATGAAACCTGAAACTGTTATTGATATGATTGTAAAATCTGTTGAATTGCCACGATAATATGATTAAATCCTTAAAATCGTTGTATCTCACTGAGCGTCTTTTTTTAGCAATCGCTGTGATTGCCTTACTTTTTCTTGTGTCATACTGGTTTGAAGGTCTCTATGGAGTGGTATGGATTCTGGTTTTTATATTAATTCTTTTCATTATTGCAGAGTTTAGTATGCTTTATTCAAAAACAGGAATTACGGCGAGTCGCATTTTACCGGAACGTTTTTCAAACAGTGATGTCAATTATGTTCAAATCAAACTCAAAAGTTCTTATGATTTTAAAATAAATCTCCAAATAATAGATGAATTGCCTGTCCAATTTCAAAAACGGGATTTTTTGATGAAAGTGCCCCTCAAAGTTAAAGAACAAAAAACAATAACTTATGATGTGAGACCCGTTGATAGAGGTTCCTATTTTTTTGGAAACTTAAATTGTTTTGCTTCCTCTCCCTTCTCCCTAATAAAACGCAGATTCAATTTCGATGCCAAACAAAGTGTTAAAGTGTATCCCTCATTTATTCAGATGAAAAAGTATGATTTTTTGGCAATTGACAGTAAGTTGAGTCATTTTGGCTTAAAAAAAATAAGGCGCATAGGTCACACCATGGAATTTGAGCAAATAAAGGAATATGTTACGGGTGATGACCTGCGTTCAATAAACTGGAATGCAACAGCAAAAAATTCCCATTTGATGGTCAATCAATACCAAGATCAAAAAATGCAACCCATCTATTCTATTATTGATTCAAGCAGGGTTATGAAAATGCCTTTTGACGAACTCAAACTAGTTGATTATGCCATAAATAGCACACTTGCATTTTCAAACATAGCACTCAAGAAAGGCGACAAAGTGGGGCTAATTGAGTTTTCTAACAAAATCAATAAAATGGTGCCCGCACAAGCAAAGCGCACTTATTTGAATACTATTTTAAATACTTTGTACAATGTAGATACTCATTTTCTCGACTCAGATTATGGAGTCTTACAAGCAACTATTAAGCGAGCTATCAATCAAAGGAGCCTGTTGATGCTCTACACAAATTTTGAACACATCTCATCTTTACACAGAAAAATAACTTATTTGCAAGCCATTGCAAAACGTCATCTTCTGGTGGTCATCTTTTTTGAAAATACTGAATTGGATAAACTTGCAAACATAGAAATTAAAAACACCATTGACCTTTATGACCAGACCATAGCAAGGCAGTTTCAGTATGATAAAAAACGAATCGTTAAAGAATTAAACCAAAAAGGAATTCAAACGGTACTCACAACACCCCAAAATCTTACAGTCAATACCATTAATAAGTATTTGGAAATTAAAGCACGCGGATTACTATAATTTTTGATTTATTGTATAAGATATTCTTATAATATCATTAAATTCACATCAGAAATACAGATACTATGACCATCACACAATTGAAATATGTCTTAATGGTTGCCGAGCACAAAAACTTTACCAAAGCTGCTGAGAAAACCTTTGTAACCCAGCCCACGCTCAGTATGCAAATTCAAAAGCTTGAGGAAGAGCTGGACATATTAATTTTTGACAGGAGCACAAAGCCATTAAAGCTAACAGATATAGGCACCATCATTATTGAACAAGCACGAAACATTGTCAATGAAGCTGAGAGAATGCAAGACATTGTTGATCAACAAAAAGGATTTATTGGAGGTGATTTTAAACTAGGAGTCATTCCCACAGTAATGCCAACCTTGTTGCCTATGTTTTTAAAAGCATTTACAAACAGATATCCCAAAGTAAAATTAAAAATTGAGGAATTAAACACAGATGAGTGCATTCAAAGGCTTGAGGACGGAAACCTAGATGCTGCTATTGCCGCAACGCCTCTTTTAAATGAAAACATCTATGAAAGAGTATTGTATTATGAACCCTTTGTGGCTTATATCACAGAAAATCATAGGTTGTTTCAAAATAAAACAATAACTGTTGAAGATTTGGATATTGAAGATATCTTGTTACTCGAGGACGGTCATTGTTTTAGAGACGGTGTTATCAATTTGTGTAAAACTTCTAAGGTCAATATGGGAGAACACTTTCAGCTTGAAAGTGGAAGCTTTGAAACTCTCATTAAGTTATCAAATGAAGGCTTGGGAATGACTTTACTCCCTTTTTTACATACTTTAGACATCAAAGAAAAAGAAAATCGTTATTTAAAACATTTTAAGGAGCCATCACCGGCGAGAGAAGTGAGTATTCTTCAACACAAGAGCAAACTTAAACCACAAATTGTAGATGCCTTGTATGATGTAATTTCAGGGGTGGTGAGAGGTGCAATTGCATTTCAGGACGTAAAAATAATAAGTCCTGTGGGTAAAAAATAGAGGCTTCCTAAAAAGATATCTCAGATATGGGATAAAAATTTCATTAACACTTAAAACTAATCTCACTGCTATTGTTTAAAATAACAATTCAGAAAGCCTCCATAGAGAACTAAGGTTTCAAATAAATAAGGCATTGATTGAGATCCGGGTTTTCTTTTATTAGCGAATTCACCCAAACCTTTAATTCTTCAATTTCATAAGGAAGTAGCCTTTTGAGTGCTTTTTGTAATTCTTTGCAAAAAAGATTAGCGTCAAAACTAACCTTTGCAAGAACAGCCTTAGTGTAATCAAACATAGCTCTAGCCATAATACAAATGGAATTAAAATTAAATTAAAATTTCAATTAATTAGAGTAGCTATGTTGAATAGGCAGGGGATTAAGATTAACGATGACTAATTTAATAAAAAAATAGCTTACCTCAACTTATTAGATAATATTTAACAGTTAATAATTTTCAGTTATATTGGGAATAGGCAGAAACATAGACTTTTAAACATCTGTTTATCAATATCCTCTGTAAAAAATAATGGTGCTAAAAGTTTTTATCAAAATGTTTAGGTCGAGAAATAAACTTCGTTTTTTTATGTAGTACAGGTCATACTGAAGTTTCTCCAGTGTATCCTCTGTTGATGAAGCATATTCACATTTTACCTGTGCCCAGCCTGTAAGTCCCGGTTTGATTATATGTCTAATTTCATAAAAGGGAATTTGTTTTGTGAGCTCGTTTACAAAAACAGGTCTCTCCGGCCTTGGGCCTATTATACTCATATCCCCTTTAAGAACATTTATAAATTGGGGCACTTCATCCAGGCGGGATTTTCTCAAAAATCTTCCAAATTTAGTTACCCTCATATCATCTTTTGTTGCCCAAACGGCTCCATTTTCCTCGGCATTTTTTACCATACTGCGCAGTTTTATGATAAAAAAGGTTTTTCCATTTTTACCAACCCGCTCCTGAAAGTAAAGTAATGGTCCCCGGTTTCCTAGGAGGTTTCCAAGAAAGATAAAGGGAATCACGACAACTCCCAAAAGAAGACCAACTGAGGCAATGAAAACATCCATAAAGCGATGAAAAAATAAGTATAGCTTATTTTGATTGCTTCTGCTAAAAGGAAAATATCTGAAAAAATCCTTATCAACGTGATGCACGGGAACTCGTTGAGTCAAATCTTCATAAACTTGTGTGTACTCTTTAATTGAAAATCCTTTTTCTAATAAATCAAGTAACTGAGTATACACTGGAAGAGAAATGCGTTTTGAGAAGCTACCTGCTACTATTATCTCTGAAATAGCGTTCTCCTGAATGATGCGTTTGATATCACTGGAGGTGAATTGAAGAAAATCAAGTGATTCTGATGATTCTTTCCCTGTATTAACAAAACCAATGACTTTGTAGTTGGGATCAGACTTTTCAATGGCATCTTTCATTAATTTAACATTACTCACATTACCTATAATCAATATACGTTTATAAAAACGGGGAGTTGAAATGAACATTATATAAGCCAGTCGCCAGAGAAATAATGCAAGGATAATTGCAATAAATAAATAAATAATTTGTAATCTGTTTCCGGGTAATTGAGGAGTATAAAAGGGTGTTAGTAAATAAAATAAAACAGTAATGGAACTTGTTAATACAATGTTTTTGAAAACAACATCCACTTTACTCGCTTTTTGAAGGTCATACAATTCAAAAACGGTTCCAAAAACAGAAATGTATAAAGCGAGTACAATCAACCACTCCCACCTGTCTGTAGATATGGTCACATAATCAAATGAGAAAATAACACCCATACCATAAAGCATCAAAAACACGGTTACAATGTCCAGGATGCGCAACAAGACCTTCCGCTCAGAAACCTCAAAATGGATTTTTGATGACTTTGCCATGAGTATAAATTTGGGAATTAAAAATACAACAAGTTATTTTAAAATATCAAACCATTGGTATTTTACTTTTTCCCAATCAAAACTTTCTGCTTTTTTTCGAGCGTTTTCTGTAAGTGAAGAAACCATTTGAGGGTTTCTTAATAAGTCTTTGAGTGCTTTCAAAAATGAATCAACTGAGTTAGGTTCTACCAGTAAAGCATCCCTTCCATCATCTAATAAATATGGGATACCACCAACATTTGTTGAGACCACCGGTAATCCCAGTGCCATCGCTTCAATCACACTTACCGGGGTATTGTCAAAATTTGTAGTGTTTATAAACACTGAAAAATCTTTGGAGTGTTCTATCCACTTCTGTTTTGATAACTTTCCGGTAAATTCTACAGGAAGATTGTGATCCTCTGCATATTTCTTACAAGTCGCTAAAGAACCATCTTTTTCGGGGCCCACCATACATAAAGTGGCATCTGGAAAATCCTGACGCAATTTTTCAAAAATCTGAAGAGCCAGTAACGGGTTATAAATTTGAGCAAAAGAGCGCACCCACAAAAGAGATGGCTTCACAGGACGCTGACTGAATTGATAGTTTTTGATTTCTATACTATTTGGAATACACACCACATTTTTATAACCCGATTTTATAAAGACCTGCTCCAAATAAAGTGAAGGTGAAACATTGATTTTGGCACCTTTAAATAAGAAATCACTTTTCTTTTTATCGTTCTGAAGTCGGTGAGGTAAATTACCTCCTCTTAAAATTGGAACATAAAGTATATTCATTCTTTTACAACACCAGGCAACTGCAACCGCATAGTAAAAGTTTGTTGTGCTATAAGTATCTATAAGAACGATATCGATTTTGTTTTTATATTTAAAAACCGCCCAACACATATCGATGAGACGTAAAAACTTATTTTTAATTCCGGAAGCAATGCGCACTTCAAACCCTTCCTTTTTTAAAAACATCCCTAAAGTATCCACAGAAGTGATAGTGACTTTATCGTGTTTTAGCCTGTTTCCTATGTAGAGTATTTTTTTCATTTATGATATAAAGCAGGCACAAACCATATATAAAACCGGAAGCCGCAAGCCTCATTGAAGAATGGCTTATTGTGAGTAACCAAAAAAAGTAAAAAGCAAAAAAATAAACACTAGGTTTATAAGCAAGCCAATAAAACAATGGGCTCACAACCAATATAAATAAAGCAATCAATCCGGGGACACCATGCTCTGAGATAAGGCGGCTCAACTCGTTGTGAGTAGCAATTGAAACTCCGGTTTTTTCTTCTCTGTATTCTTTTATTTTACCAATTCCAACTCCGGTTAATGGAGCACCAAAAAAGGCATCAAGCTCTGTTACCATAAGCTCAGCTCTTCCGGTTGTCACATCCTGTTTGACCCTTCCGGCAGCATCTTGATTGTTATACCGCTTGTCTAGCAACCCAAGGGTTTGTACTGATGTGAAAAGCCACGTTATGAATAATATGCCTAAGATACCCACAATTTTAGGCAAGAGTTTAGCTTTTGTAAAAGCGTCAGACATATAAAAATAAATGATAAAAAACGCAATACAACAAATAAGAGCACTAATCATTCCTCCTCTTGAAAATGTAACGAGCCCTCTATAACAAACACAAGCTAATAAGAAAAGATCAATTAAGTTTACCAATCTGCTTTTAATAGTAAATAGTCTAATAAAAAGGATAATTGCTCCCAGTCCCATTATGGTAGCCACTTGATTGGGACCAAAACCGCCGGAGGCTGCAAAATTTGAAGCTGTTCCGCTCAATGAATCCCTGATGCTGGGTGTATAGACAAAAAGGTAAAATGTGAGGGTTATTATTGGCAATAAAATGGCTAAAAAAACGTGATGAATTCTTTGAGCAGAAATTTTTCGGTAAAAGCAATAAATTCCAACAATACCCACGGTTACAGGACCACTTATATTAAAGGCAATTGTTGTTCTAATGTTAGTATCATAATTGAGATTCATGGCAGAAAACAGCACTCCGGGAACCAATAAAAAAAGGTACAACCAGTATGGAATGGTTTTTTTTGAAGTTCCGTTGAGAAAAATACCCAGGAGTAAAAAAAGGATGACCAGATATTTTCCAGATTCATAGAAAAAAACCCCTCCCGTCATTCTAAAAAACAATTCGGCTCCTGTGATGTATGCTGCTGCCAGTAAAGCCTCGTCATTTTTATTACCTTTTGTAACTATCAAAAAAAAGAAAAAACCACAAACTCCTAAAAAAATAAACTGTGACGTAAAAGGAAAAAGATAGACCACTAGTGCCATTGCTAGATGCAAGACCAAAAGTTGAATGTATGTTACCTTTTTTATGGGTTTTATCCTGATTGCTTTCATGGTTCAATCCACAATATTCTACCTAAAAAAATACAACAATAAAAATAGTTGTTTAAAGTGCAATAACATAATACTTATCTTTGAAAACAAATTACAACGAAAAGCTTTTTTAAAGTGAAAATTTCTACAACAGATATTGTTTATGTACTTATTCAGTTAATTTTATTTGCCTTGTTTCTGTTTGAAATTAAAATACTTCAATTTTCCATTCCCAAATATATAGAAAGCCTAAGTATTGCCCTACTTCTTTTGAGTATTATTTTTATGTTGATTGCCTTTCTCCAACTCAACAAATACCTATCTCCATTCCCCACTCCTGTTAAAAATTCAAAACTGATTACAACCGGAGTTTTTGCAATCTCCAGACACCCCATTTACACTGCTATAATTGGTGGTGCCTTTTCTTTAAGTATTTATTGTGGCTCAGGTTATAAACTAGTACTAACAATTGTATTTATCCTTTTTTTTACCTTTAAATCACTCTATGAAGAACAAAAACTCCAAGAACAATTTCCTGAATATGCTTCTTACAAGAAAAAAACTGGGCGTTTTTTAAGCCTGTATTAATTAAATTACATTAATTTCATTCATCATTTAAGTTGATTTTTTGTACACTTTAAAATATAACTATTATGAATTTAAAATCTTTATTGTTACTGTTTATAATTACTATTAGTGCCATTGGTTTTGGACAAAACCTTCCAACTTCTTTACCTTTAAAATTATCAGAGACAAATCACCATCCTCTTTTTAATACTCAAAAATCTTCATCATTAATTTCTCAACAAACACTTTTAAACCATCTCGCTTTTTTGGCTTCAGATGACTTGAAAGGCAGAAAAACAGGTGAACCCGGAAACTTAATAGCTCGTAATCATATTGTAAATGAATTTCTATCTCAAGGCTTGGAAGTAACTTTACAACCTTTTTCATTTGAAAGAAGAGGAACTCCTTACAAAGCCGTAAATATCATCACCGCTATTAAAGGATCTGAAAATCCTGACAACTATATAGCCATTACTGCACATTATGACCATGTGGGTATTGGTAAAGCTATTGAAAACGATTCTATATACAACGGTGCTGATGACAACGCCTCCGGAGTCGCTGCAATGATGGTTATGACCAAATTTTTTAAAGAAAATCCTCCGAAAAATTCGTTGCTTTTTATTGCTCTTGACGCGGAGGAATTAGGCCTTCAAGGGGCAAAGTATTTTGTTGAAAACAAAGGCGATACAAACATCCTTCTCAACATCAATATGGATATGATAAGTCGAAACGAAAACAACGAAATCTATATTTGTGGAACGCGCTACACCCCTTCACTGGCTGATTATTTCAACAACATACCTGAAAGCACCTACCCAATAAAATTTAATTTAGGACACGATGGTCTTGACGGAAAAGACGACTGGAGTACCCAATCTGACCACTTTCACTTTTTTAGAAACAACATTCCTTTCTTGTATTTTGGTGTAGAAGACCATGCCGGTTATCACAAGCCTTCAGATGAATTTAAATTCATAAATCCCGACTTTTATTATCATGTTGTCAAATTCATCACAAACACCATTGCAGATTTGGATGCAAAAATTGAATAAGTATGTTTAACAGATGTTACTTATTGAAATAACCGGTTTGGGTAATTTTGCGTAATTAAATTAGTATGGAAAAATACATCCACATTGCCAAAAATTCCTTTTCAGACTATTTTCACTATTTAATTAGTGAAATATCAAACCCATCGTGGACCAATTATTTTTATTGGTTGATTGGATTATCACTTTTAGTTTGGGCGATAGAAATCATTATTCCCTGGCGAAAAAGCCAAAAAATAGTTAGACGTGGTTTTTGGCTGGATAGTTTCTATATTCTGTTTAATTTTTTTATTTTTTCACTTGTAGGTTTCCATGCACTTTCTAATGTGGGGGTAGAATTGTTCAATGATTTTCTGGGGCTTTTTGGCATCACCAATCTGGTGGCTTTGAATATTCAAAACCTTCCTGGATGGAGTCAATTGCTTATCATGTTTTTTATAGCAGACTTCATTCAATGGAATGTTCACAGACAATTACATAAACGACCCTGGCTTTGGGAATTTCACAAAGTACATCACAGTGTGAAGGAAATGGGTTTTGCGGCACAGTTTCGGTTTCATTTTATGGAAAGTATTTTTTATAAAACAGTTCAATATCTTCCGCTGGCAATGATTGGATTTGGCATTCAGGAGTTTTTTGTGGTTCATATGTTTTCAGTGTTTGTTGGGCATTTGAATCACGCTAATGTGGGTTGGAGTTATGGTATTTTTGGGTATATATTCAACAATCCAAAAATGCATATTTGGCACCATTCAAAAATAGTACCCAAAGAGCATCCTTATGGGATGAATTTTGGCCTTAGCTTAAGCATTTGGGATTATCTTTTTAAAACGGCCTATATTCCTAATGACGGCAAGGATATCGAACTTGGTTTTCATGGCGACGATGACTTTCCGGAAGATTTTGGTAATCAGATGGTGTATCCTTTTAAAAATAAAAAACACATTCATAAATAGATGAATGTGTTTTTTCTGCTATTTTATTAAGTCTACTCCAAAGGATAATTCACAGTCCCATATTTGTCCACTAAATAAATAATGGATGCCATGGCAGCTGCTCCCAGTTCCAGCTCTCTTCTACTTATCAATTCAAAAACATCGGTATCTGCGTGATGAATATCAAAATAGCGTTGTGAATCTACTTTTAAACCGGTCATGATGTTGTTTTCTTTTTCTAGAGGCCTTATATCTACACCACTAAAACCTTTTACAAACAAATTGGCTAAATAGGGCTCAAAAAGTGGTTGCCATTGTTTAAGGTAAGCAAGTTCTTCATCAGAACAGGCAAATGAAAATCCTCTGGGCGAGAAGCCGCCGGCATCACTCTCAATTCCAAAAATATGGGGTTCTTTTTTTCTTTCAGATTCTTCAGCATATTTCCTGGCACCACGTGTCCCGTTTTCTTCATTCATAAACAGTACAACCCTGATGGTGTGTTTGGGTTGGTAATTAAAGTTTTTTAACATTCGCATCACTTCCATTGATTGTACCACACCGGCACCATCATCGTGAGCACCTTCCCCCAAATCCCAGGAGTCAAGATGTGCTCCAACCAGAATGATTCTATCAGGATGAACACTTCCTTTGATTTCCCCAATCACATTGTGTGATTCTACATCGGGCATCATTTTGCTGGTTTGGTTGAAATAAAATTTTAAATCGGGTTGTAATTTTAGCATACTGCTTAATAAATTGGCGTGAGTGGTACTTATTGCTGCTGCAGGTATGTATTGATCAATAGGTAAATCCTGGTAAGACATACCTCCACTGTGTGGTGTTTCATGGTCTTTTAACGTAACAGAACGTATGATAACACCTACTGCCCCAAGTTTTGAAGCCTCATAAGCTCCTCTTGTTCGCTGACTTACGGTGTTTCCATAATCACCAAAGGTTTCAATAAATCTGGGGTCCATTGGTTTATTGAAAAATACTATTTTTCCTTCCACATCACTTCTGTTTAATTTTTTTAAACCGTCTATTCCGTGCACTTCAATTATACCTGCTTTAAGACCACCTTGAGGTGTTGAGGTAGAACCCCCCAATGCTCTAATATTAACCACTGTGGTATTACCCGGTGAAGTCTCAATATAAGCATATTCTTTGATGCCTCTTACCCATTTGGGCACCATGACTGATTGAAGCCAAACATTGTCTAAATCGAGTTTGTCCAGTTCCTCTTTTGTGTAAGTCACTGCCTGTTCTGCACCCACAGAACCGGAAAGACGGTGTCCAATGTTTTTTGTGATGTGACGTAACCATTCATAACTCTGACCGTTTACAAGGGCTTCATCATAAATTTTTCGCAACATAATGGAGTCCTCTTGATTGACTTTTTGAGGATAAACAACACTACACAGTAATAAAGCAAAAGGGATAAGAAGTTGTTTTTTCATTGGATTTTATTTTAATAATTGTTATCGAATATAATAAGATATATTTTAAAGACCTGTCAGGTTTTAAAACCTGACAGGTCTCAGAGTTTAATTTAATTCTTGATTGTCTTTGTTAAATTGCATTTGTTCTTCTCTGTTAAGCAGAAGCTCCAAAGCTATTTTTGATTTGGTGGGCCTGATTAATAAAAAATAACCCATAAGTGCTATTGCAATAAGTAAAAATAAAAACTGTTCGGTTAGAATATAAGAAACAATTGCAAAGAGTGCCGGTCCTTCCAGGGTAGCATATCTAATAAGGCTTGCAGTTTGATAAATACCCAACTTTTCGCGTAAGCTGTTTTTTGATTTTGCTGCTTCTAACACTTTCTTCTTTATGATGCTTCCCCCCAAGACACCTAAAGTGCTTAATACCAGGGTTGCAATAAAAAAAATAGAATCTATATTTTCCAAATCAAGTGTATGATTTTCAACAAGAACGTATGATACAACTGCAAAACCCAGTACAGTACCAAAAAAAGCAAGGTGAAGGATGTTGAGTGTGTTTACAAATGTTTTGGGTGTCATAGCAGGTTTAGTCGTTTTCAAGTTGTTTGATATAATCCGGGATTTGAGCTTTGAGTTCATCAGGTAATTCAGGTTCCACAATGTCTGGGTATTTTTCTAAGGTTTCCAACAAAATTTTGGCAACCAGAAGACGGGCTGTAGCTTTGTCGTCTGCAGGAATGCTATACCAAGGAGCATGTACTTTTGATGATTTGTTAAAAATGTCCTCATAATACTTCATATAGGTATCCCAAAGCTTTCGCTCTTTGAGGTCACTAGGTGAAAATTTCCAGTTCTTATTTGGTTTATCCAGGCGTCTCAACAATCTGAATTTTTGCTCCTCCTTTGAAATATTGAGGAAAAATTTAAGGATGATTGTACCGTTTTCGGCTACTGTTTTTTCAAAATTATTGATTTGCTCAAAACGTTTTTCCCAAAAGGCTTCGTCAATATCGTCAACAGAATCAATACCTGGAATATTTTCGTTTAGAATAAAACTTGGATGGACTCTGGTCGCCAGAACATTTTCATAGTGAGTGCGGTTAAAAACGGCATATTTTCCTCTTTGGGGAAGTGCTACTTGATGTCTCCACAAATAATTATACCGCAATTCTTTAGCCGAAGGCACTTTAAAACTATGGTTTTCAACTCCTCGTACGTTAAAATCTTTAAATACTTCCCTAATGAGACTGTCCTTGCCGGCGGTATCCATCGCCTGAAAACAAACCAATACTCCATATTTTCCATGGGCATATTGTGTGTTTTGCAAATCGCCCAGTTTTTTTCTGGTTTTATCGAGTTCTTTTTCTATTTTTTTTTCTGAATAATCAAGAGGAAAGCTTGTTGGTAAATCTTTAAAAGTAACGGGATGTGTTATTTTAAATTGCTGAAGATTGATGTTATCCATTTTTTGAATTTACTTGAATTTCTAAAGATAAGAAAGATTTATAAAATCTTATTTCGTTGCAAATAATTTTACATCTTCTTCTGTGATTTCTTTACCACCAAGAATAATGAGTCGTTCGACCACATTGCGCAATTCTCTGATATTTCCTGTCCAGTCGTAGGCCTGAAGGAGTTTGATGGCTTGTTTGTTAAATTCTTTTTTTGATGTTCCTTGTTCCTGCGAAATTTTATCAGTAAAAAAGTCTATCAATAAAGGAATATCATCTCTGCGGTCATTTAAAGATGGAACTTCAATTAAAATCACTGCCAAACGGTGGTATAAATCCTCTCTGAAGCGGTGGTCTTTAATCTCCTCCTTCAGGTTTTTATTGGTTGCGGCAACGACTCTGACATCTACTTTGATGTCCTTATCATTGCCCACACGCTGTACTTTTCCTTCCTGGAGTGCTCGCAAAACTTTGGCTTGTACGGCAAGGCTCATATCCCCTATTTCGTCCAGAAAAAGTGTCCCTCCATTTGCAGCTTCAAATTTGCCTGCGCGGTCTTTGATGGCTGATGTAAACGCTCCTTTGATGTGACCAAAAAGTTCACTCTCAATAAGTTCCGGTGGAATAGCGGCGCAATTGACCTCTATCATTGGCCCTTTTGAGCGTTCGCTTTTTTCGTGTATCCAATGAGCGACAAGTTCTTTTCCGGTTCCGTTGGGACCTGTTATTAAGACACGGGCTTCTGTGGGAGCCACTTTTTCAATCATGTCTTTAATGTGCTCAATGGCTTTGGACTCACCCACCATCTCATAGTTTTTACTTACCTTTTTCTTGAGTTGCTTGTTTTCAACTACAAGTTCTTTTCTATCTAATGCGATGCGAACTGTATTTAGCAAGCGGTTGAGGTCCGGAGGCTTGGATATATAATCAAAGGCGCCAAGACGCATCGTGTTTACGGCCACATCAAGGTCTCCGTGACCGGAAATCATTACCATAGGAATTTCAGGTTTTATCTTTTTTGTGGCTTCCAGCACTTCTACCCCATCCATTTTTGGCATTTTGATGTCACAAAGGATGAGGTCAAAATCTTCATTTTTGATAAGTTCCATTCCGGCGAGACCGTCTTGAGCTTCAGAAACGTTGTAGCTGTCGCTTTCTTCAGTTAAAATTTTTACTAAAACTCTTCTTATGGATGACTCGTCTTCTATGATTAATATTTTTGGCATAAGGTTGTATTATGAATTTTAGCTTGGATTTTTGGGTGAGTTTTGCTTGATATGTATGTCCCGTTGTGGGTATGGGAACTTGATGTTGTTTTTTCTAAATTCTTTCTCGATGGTAAATCGCAAATCACTTTTTATTTTTGGCTCCAAAAAGCTTTCGGATATAAAAAAATAGATTCCAAAATGAAGAGCATACTCACCAAAATCTTCAAAAATGACAAAAGGCATAGGTGTTTTGAGAATTCTTTTTTGTGATAGAGCGGCTTGAATAAGAATTTCTTTGACTTTTTCTACATCTGCATCAAGAGCTACTCTAAGACTCACTGATTGTCTGGTGTTTTTATAGTTTTGAGTGTAGTTAATCACATTGTCTGTAACGAATTTATGATTTGGTATGACAATCACTTTTTCATCTCGTGATACTGCTCTAGTGGTACGTAATTTGGTTTCAAAAACTTTGCATACTATTCCATTGACTTCAATAATATCACCTGCTTGAACAGATTTATCAAGAATAATGTAAATACCTCCAATAATATCCTGGAAAATTTCGCGCATAGCGAGACCCAAACCAATAAAAATGACAGCGGTTGCTGTCAAAAGTAACGTTATATCAATACCTGCAGAACTTAGTACAGATACAAATACTAAAATATAAACAAGGTATCCTATAAAATTGAAAGCCCCTAAAAACCGTAGTTTCTCATCTGCATCAAGCTTACGGGTATAGACTTTACGGATAAGTCTAAGTATGATTTTAACTACAAAAAGTGCCGTAATGAGCATTAATATGAGTCCTACCGTGATGACAATAGCTTTACTTTCATTACCAAAACGAATGAGCTCTAGTTGCAGAAAATCATTAAAAGTGTTCCAAAAAGAATTGGGTAGTACATCTTTTACGCTCTCCTCTTTGCTTTCCATAACTTTTCTAATATTTCAGCCATTTGTACAACTCTTTGTAAGTGGGTTTTTTACCATACATCAAAATACCTATACGATAAATTTTTGCAGCAAACCAAACGACCAAAGCAAATGTAGCAAATAAGAGCAACATAGAGATTAAAATTTCCCACCAAGGCACTCCAAAAGGAATACGCATCAACATAACAATGGGTGAAGTAAGTGGAATATGTGAGAAAATGACTGCTACAGACCCATGTGGATTTTCAATGACTGCAAAAAAACCAACATACATCGCCAACATCAAAGGAATGATAATGGGAAACATAAATTGCTGAGTATCTGTTTCATTATCAACAGCTGCTCCAATAGCGGCATAAATAGAACTGTAAAGAAAATACCCTCCTATAAAAAAGATCAAAAAGGAAATAATTAACGTTCCGATGGGTAGTCTTGCGATATCATAAAGCACTACTTGCATACCTGAAGCATTCGCTTGATCCATCATTTCCTGACTTGGCATGGTTGATGGTTCTAAGTTGAGACCAAAAACACTAGTTGCAATCACCATCAAAACGCCTCCCAAAACCACCCAAATAAGAAATTGAGTAACACCAGCCAGGGATGTGCCTATAATTTTTCCCATCATTAAATGATACGGTTTTACAGAGGAAATGATAATTTCAATGATGCGGTTTGTTTTTTCTTCAATCACACTTCTCATCACCATATTACCGTAAATAATGATAAACATCATTAACAAATAACCGGCAGCACCTCCGAAAATTGCTTTGATCCAACTGGACATTTTTGAGGTTTGTTCTCCCTGATAGTTTTCAATTTTTATGTCCACATTGGATTTTGAAGTTTCAATTTTTAACAAATCTACACCATCGTTTTCCAATTTAATATTAGTGAGGCTGGTGTTTAAAGTCCTTTCAATAGATTGTATGGTTGAAATATTAGGTGAGCCATCTATAAAAAATTGAATGTTTCTATCAAGTTGTGATAAATCTTCTGTCTGAGGAATGTATAATAAACCGTGATAGTTGCTTGTTTCACTTAGGATTTTTGCATCTTCCAATCCAACAGCTGATAATTGTTTGAATTTTAAATTTTCTGAGTCTTCAAATGCCTCAGCAAAAAGATGTGTTTCATCAAGTACCGCTACTGTTCGCAAATCTTCGCTATTTAAACCGCTTAAGAAAATCACTAAAAAAATCATTCCCACAACAATCAACGGGCTCAGAATAGTCATCACTATAAACGATTTATTGCGCACTCTGGAATTGAATTCTCTCTTTATGATGAGTCGTAAGTTTTTCATAACTATGATTTTGAAACAGTTTGAATAAAAATATCATTAACGCTGGGAATTACCTCGACAAAATGATTGAGTTGAGCTATTGAAGTTAGATAGTTAATTAACTCATTGGGTGGTGATTGGGAATCTATTTTAATTCTTAGTTTTAAGTCATCTTCAAGGGTTTGAAAATTTGCAGGTAATACATCAAACTTCTGAGATAAATCATTTTTTAAATCGTCTGGGTTTTCGGTTTTTAATGCTACTTCAAATGTGTTTGATTTGAAGGTCTTTTTAATGTCACTTACTTTTCCATCAAGAACTTTATTGGCGTTGTGTATTAAAGCAATGTGGTCACAGAGTTCTTCAACAGATTCCATTCTGTGTGTTGAAAAAATAATGGTTGCACCCTTGTCTCGTAGTTCCAGAATTTCATTTTTAATGAGATTTGCATTTACCGGGTCAAATCCGCTGAAGGGCTCATCAAAAATAAGCAGTTTGGGCTGGTGTAAAACTGTTACAATAAACTGTACCTTTTGAGCCATTCCTTTTGATAGTTCTTCTATTTTTTTATCCCACCAGTTTCCTATATCGAGTTTATCAAACCAATATTTGAGCCGCTCTTTTGCTTGAGTTTTTGAAAGACCTTTTAACTGCGATAAATACAAGGCCTGTTCGCCTACTTTCATCGATTTATACAACCCCCTTTCTTCGGGCAAATAACCAATATACTGAATGTGATGAGGCTGCAAGGCTTCTCCATCAAGAAATACCTTGCCTGAATCTGGCAATGTAATTTGATTAATAATGCGAATGAAAGTGGTTTTTCCAGCTCCATTGGGGCCTAAAAGCCCAAAAATACTTCCTGATGGCACTTCAATGGATATTGAATTTAAGGCCGTGTAATTTCCGTATTTCTTTGTGACTTTATCTGCTACTAATATGCTATTCATCAAGTTGATTGTTTTAAGAAATTAGTGTCAAAAGTATCATATTTGTTACAAGTATGAGCAGTTGTTTAAAAACAAAACCCACCCTAAGTTAAAGAAACAAAGGATGGGAAAAAAAATTGCTATGAAAAAGAAAAATATGGTTAAAAGAATTTAACCATATACAAATATAACAATAAAAAATCAATTACATATTTTTAAGAAAACATATCTTTTACTTTTTCAAAAAATGATTTGTCATCATTTTCAGGTTTTGGGGTAAAGTTTGGGTCATTTGCCATTTTCTCAAAAAAGTCTTTTTGTTCTTTCGAAAGGGATTTTGGAGTCCATACATTTACATGAACCAACAAATCTCCTGAGCCATAACCATTAATACTTGGTATTCCTTTATTTCTTAATCTTAATATTTTACCACTTTGAACGCCTTCATCAATTTTAATTCTCACTTTTCCGGTAACGGTGTCTATTTCTTTTGAAGTTCCTAGTGCTGCTTCAGAAAAGCTAATGTAAAGGTCATAATGCAGGTTATCGCCTTCCCTTTGTAAGGTGGGGTGTGCTTTTTCTTCAATCGCAACAAGCAAATCGCCTGCAATGCCGTTACCGGGTGCCTCATTTCCTTTTCCTGAAACTTTTAATTGCATTCCGTCAACAACTCCTGCAGGTATTTTAACTGAAATGGTTTCCTCTGTCACCAACATTCCGTTTGCATCTGCATTGGGAGGTTTTGAGTCAATTATTTGACCGGAACCTCCACAAACGTTGCAAGGAGACGCTGTTTGCATTCTTCCCAGAATGGTATTTGTGATGCGTGTTACCTGACCGCTACCATTGCAGGTTGTACAGGTTTTATATGAGGTACCTTGAGCCTGTTTTTTTCGTTTTACTTTAATTTTTTTCTCAACACCATTGGCAATTTCTTCAAGTGTAAGAGAAACTCTTATGCGAAGATTGCTTCCTTTCATTCTACGCTGACCGCCACCGCCAAAACCTGAGAATCCGGAGAAGCCTCCGCCACCACCAAAAGCACCTCCAAAAATATCTCCAAACTGACTGAAAATATCTTCCATATTCATTCCGCCGCCACCAAAGCCTCCTGCACCATCAAATGCTTGATGGCCATATTGATCATAGCGTGCTTTTTTATTGGGGTCACTTAAAACCTCATAAGCTTCTGCAGATTTCTTAAACATTTCTTCTGCTTTTGCGTCGCCCGGGTTTTTATCTGGATGGTGTTCTATAGCTTTTTTTCGATAGGCTTTTTTTATTTCAGCAGCTGATGCACTTTTATCAATACCTAATATGTCATAATAATCTTCTTTCATAATTTTATTTTATTCAATTAATGGCCTATTACGACTTTTGGGTAACGAATTATTTTATCCCCTAATTGGTATCCCTTTTCAATAACATCGATAATTTTTCCTTTTAATTCTTCAGTTGGTGCAGGAATTTGTGTGATGGCTTCATGTGTCTCTGAATCAAATGCATCGCCTTTATTTACTTCATAATAATTAAGCCCTTTGGATTTTAATGTTTCCTTTAATTTGTTGTGAATTAAAGATACTCCCTGAAAAAGGGTGTCATCTTCCGCCTTTTTTAATTCTATGAGTGCTCTGTCAAAATCATCCAAAACTGGCAACAAGGACACTAATACTTCTTGTCCGGCGGTTTTAAAAAGGTCGATGCGCTCTTTTGATGTTCTTCTTTTATAATTTTCAAATTCAGCAAAAAGTCTCAAAAATTTTTCTTTTTCAAGCTTTACTTCTTCTTCCACTAAGGTGATATTCTTTTCTAGTTGTTCTATTTTTTTTTCAACCTTATTTATCTTCTTGTCTTTAGGTTTTGACGCTGTTGAAGATGCTGTTGTTTCTTTTTTGCTCATTTTTTAAATTTGAAGTTTTAATCGTTTTGTTTATAACAAAAAAACTGCCATAAGACGATTTGTGTCAAAATGTCATTGAATTTTTTAATATGATTTTAAGACATTTTAAAAGTAAGGAGAGTAAATTTGTAATCAAATCAAAAATTAACACAAACCATGAAAAAAAACATTTTAAAAGTAACATTTCTGTCTCTATTTACAGTTTTTGCTATTTCTTGTGGAGATAAGAAAAAATCTGAAACTACAGATGCTATAGAAATTGAAGAAACAACCGCAGAGGTCACAACCTATATGGCAGATACTGACGGTTCTCAAATCGAATGGGAAGCCGGTAAATTAACCGGAAACCACACTGGCTATCTAAATATTGCTAAAGGTTATGTTGCACTTAATGAAAAGAACGAAATTGAAGGTGGTGAATTTGTAATCGATATGAGCACTATTACCGTCACAGACCTTGAAGGTGATGGAAAAGCAAATCTGGAAGCACATTTAAAAGGAACTGTTGAAGGTCAAGAAGGAGATTTTTTTAATATTAATAAATATCCCACAGGAAGCTTTGTAGTAACAGGCATGGAAGTTGCTGATGGAAAAACCTGGCTTCAAGGAAATCTTACTTTACTAGAAACAAGCAGAAATATAAAATTTCCGGTTAATATGTCTCTAGACGGAGATAAAATGATTCTTCAAAGTGAAGCTTTTGAAATTGACAGAACAGAGTGGGAAATCAATTTTAGATCAAGATCTATCTTCCCAAATATTGGTGATAAAGTAATTTATGACGAAATTAAACTAATGGTATATCTTGAAGCAGATAAAGCCTAAGAAATTAAGTTAAACCTCAAGAAAGACATCCTCTATTTTTTAGTGGATGTTTTTTTTATAACAGGTCTTGCACTGCCATTTTTAAAGTAGGAAAATCAAATTTAAAACCGTTTTGTTCCAATTTTTGAGAACTCACTTTTTGACTGGAAGTTAATAACATAGCCATTTCGCCTAAAATTAACCTAAGAACAAACTCCGGTACATTGGGTAAAAGTAGTGGCTTTTTTAAGTGTTTTGCAAGCACTTTTGTCATTTCTAAATTCGTTACCGGTTCTGGCGCTAATGCATTGAAGGTTCCCTGAAGCCCAGATGTTAAAATATGAATATAAAGTCTTGCTATGTCTTGAATGTGAATCCAGGATTGCCATTGTTTCCCGCTTCCAAGTGCAGCACCAACACCAAACTTAATTGGTTTTATGATTTGAGGTAGTGCTCCTTCTTTGGCATCGAGTACCATTCCTGTTCTTATTTTAGAGACTTTTATGTTTAAGTGATTGAATTTATCAGCTACTTCCTCCCAGCTTACCACAACATTTCCAAGAAAAGAACTATCTACACCCTCAGATTCTTCTGTATATAGTTTTTTAAAATCACTTGGGTACACATTTACGCCACTTGAGGAAATAAAGTGTTTTATATTATGCTCTTTTTTTTGCAAGGTGTTAAAAAGTATATTCCCGGTAAGTACTCTGCTTTCAAGGATCTCTGTTTTGTAATTTTTTGTCCAGCGTTTTGATATGGTAGCACCTGCAAGATGTATGATTGCATCAACTCCTTGAATAGCGTTGGTATCAATTTCGCCTTGTCGAGGATTCCAGTAAAAACCTTTGTAATTTTCTGTGTCTTCAAGTTTAGATTTTGAAGTTGTGAGGTAATTTAATTCGATTTGATTCTTCAAACATTGTTTTACCAACTCTTTTCCAATAAGTCCCGTTGCTCCTGTTATTAAAACTCGCATGCCTAAATTTTTCCTCTAAATTACAGTTTTCAATTTTTGGAAACTAATTTTTAAAGAAGGTTTAACAGCTGTGAGAAAAATATTAATTGAGTAATTTAATTAAGTAGGAACCATAGCCGCTTTTTTCTAGAGGTAGTGCAATTTTCTTTAATTGATTCTTGGTAATAAAGCCTTTTCTATAAGCTACTTCTTCAATACAACCAATTTTTAAACCGGTTCTTTTTTCAATGGTTTTGACAAATTCTGTAGCTTCTGTGAGCGCTTCGTGAGTTCCGGTATCGAGCCAGGCATACCCTCTACTCATAATTTGCATTTTTAGCGTTCCTTTTTTGAGAAAGGCTTCATTTACCGCGGTAATTTCGAGTTCGCCTCTTGCAGAGGGTTTCACCCCTTTTGCAACTTCAATCACTAAGTTTGGGTAAAAATAAAGCCCCACTACAGCATAATTACTTTTAGGGTGTACCGGTTTTTCTTCTATGCTTAAAACTTGACCGGCATCATCAAATTCTGCAACTCCATAGCGTTCAGGGTCATCTACATAGTACCCAAAAACTGTGGCATTATGATGTTCAACAGCTTGTTGTTTAGCTTCGGCGAGAAGCTTTTGAAAACCGGCCCCATAAAAAATATTGTCTCCCAAAATCAAACAAACATCATCCTCGCCAATAAAATCCTCACCAATAATAAATGCTTGTGCCAAGCCATCAGGTGAAGGTTGTTCTGCATAAGAGATTGAGACTCCTAGCCGGCTTCCGTCTCCCAATAATTTTTTAAAGTTTGGTAAATCATCAGGGGTTGATATAATGAGTATTTCTTTTATTTCAGCTAAGAGCAAAACAGAAAGCGGGTAATAAATCATGGGCTTGTCATACACAGGCAGTAATTGCTTTGAGACTACTTGGGTCAATGGATGCAATCGTGTTCCGGCACCTCCTGCTAAAATGATTCCCTTCATAATTTTATTTTTTATACTGTTTTTTATAATATTCCTGATAAGCCCCTGATGTAACATTTTTTAACCAGTTTGTGTTATTCAAGTACCAATCAAT
>DAINOA010000005.1:0-29840 GCA_036735625.1 Planktosalinus sp.
TGAGCAGTATATGGGCAATATCGACAGCGAGGCTTCCAAACTGGACAGCTTCTTTATCAACGACTTCAACATCGTATATGAAATCAAAGACATTCCAGTGTTCTCATCCATTTTAGTCAACGGGATGGTCATCAATATTTTTGATGTAAAATATGTGTCAAACGGCTATTTTTTCACCTTTGATGATGACTTTTCAGAACCGGGAACCATTACCACCATTGAAGGTGCCGGCTATTACCCGCAGGCGGGCATTCACTTTTTGGCAGGGATGACTTTGAAGTTTTAATAGAATTAATAATCCCCATTGAGATTCTTGAGGGGGCTTTTTTTTATAAATAGTCTTTCTAATTAGCAATATTAATTACATTCCCGCTCCTCACGGCACTGTAGCGTTGCATGGGGTAGAGATTGGGTTGCTGGAGGTGCTGCCCGGTGATGATGTTGTATTTATTTTCATGATCTGGACAAGGGCAGGTAGCCTCAATACCCTCAATGATCATCCGGGAACAATCGTTTGGGGCGTGGTTAGGGTCAGTTAGGTCAAGAGCGACATACTGGTTGTTGTCGATATTATAGACAACAATGCCTTTGATGCCCTGCGCATTGATGATAATACTGTTTCCTGGAAAATTTAGGGGGTTGTATTGCGGTAAACTTAAATCCAGTTGCAAATTCACCAGCGGGTCAATCAAAAAAGGATTGTTTTGATTCACATTATCGTCTGATTTGCAGGATAATAAAATCAAAAACAGAGCAAGAGTAACAAAAATTTTCATATGTATAAATTAAGCCGACAATTTACAATAAAATCAAGGACAATTAAATTTTTAGTATATTTGCAATGAAATCCCGTCGCGAATGGGATTTTTTAGTTCCCGCAGTTGACTGAGCCATTCAGTGTAGCGGGAATCTTTGTATTATATAAAACGATGAAGTTATGAGTAAAGTATCTTATTACACAGCCGAAGGATTAAAAAAATTGAGGGATGAGCTGGATTTTTTAAGAGATGTAGAACGGCCAAAAGCCTCACAAGCCATTGCCGATGCACGCGATAAAGGCGACCTTTCAGAAAACGCCGAATATGATGCCGCCAAAGAAGCACAAGGCATGCTGGAACTGCGCATTTCCAAAATGGAAGAAATAGTTGCTAATGCACGATTGATAGACGAGTCTCAACTGGACACTTCAAAAGTGCTGGTGCACTCCACTGTTAAAATAAAAAACGTGGCAAACAACGCCCAAATGACCTACAAACTGGTAGCTCAAAGTGAAGCTGACCTCAAAGCAGGTAAAATCTCTGTGGATTCACCCATCGGGAAAGGATTGCTTGGAAAAGAAGTGGGCGATACTGCTGAAATTCAAGTGCCCAACGGAACTGTTAAGTTTGAAATTTTAGAAATATCAAGGGATTAATTTTAATCCCTTTTTTTAATTTTTAATTTTTCAGGATTTCTCCTACTGTCCCAAATCGACAAGACAACCAATTCATTTTCTAAAATTTCATAGAATAACAAGTAGTCTCGAATTATTCTTGCCCTAATATTTTCAAATTTTGTCTTTTTCCCAATTTCAGGATTCAAGGAGAGTGCCTTAAGTTCAGCCATAAAAAGCCGATTGAGTTTGAGACTATAGGTTTTTGATTTATTTCTGTTAAACCAATATTCCAGGATTTCTTTCTTTTCAAAAATAGCTGTTTTCGTCCACGTTATTTTTCGTCGAGCCATTTTTCAATTTCTTTTATAACCTCTTCATTGGTAAGTGTTTCACCCTTTTGATATTCTTCTTTGGCTTCAGCAATTCTTTGGGTTTGTTCTTCGTTTAACTCATAAACATCTTTTTCAAGTTCAAAGTCAATTAAGCGATGTATTTGCTCTATCAAATTATTATCTGTTATATTTGTTATACGGTTTATAACTTTTAACTTTAGTTCTGCTGTTGACATAATTTAACCTTTTAACTAATTCAAATTTACGCTTTTAAAATAAAAGTTCCTTCAGTTTTTAAAAATTTTAATCATAAGAACCATGCCCACCATCTTCACAAAAATCATCAACGGCGAAATTCCCTGCTACAAGGTTGCAGAAGACGATCATTTCATCGCTTTTCTGGACATCAACCCCAATGCAAAGGGACACACGCTCTGTGTTCCCAAAGTAGAGGTTGATAAGCTCTTTGATCTTGAGGAAACCACTTACCTCAACCTGATGCAGTTTTCACGTAAAGTGGCAAAAGCCTTGGAAAAATCTGTTTCGTGTAAACGCATTGGCGTTGCAGTAATCGGTCTGGAAGTGCCCCATGTGCACGTGCACCTCATCCCGCTAAACCAAATGAGTGATATGGATTTTAGTAAAAAGGTGACGCTTTCAACACAAGAATTTCAAAAACTTGCACAACAAATTAATGACGCACTATAATATACAGATGAATGATTTTTGAAGATGCTAAGTGTGGGGTGCTCTGTAAAACTTCAATCCGATAACCATCAGCACAAACGTGAACAGTAAGAACTGCTTTAACAAAAGTCAAAATAAATTTTAACTTACTTAAAAATAAGAAATAAAGAAGCTTTTTTTCAAAAAATACTATCTAAAAAAAATGCAGCATCTAGAATCCATCCAACCCTCTTGGTGTTGTGTAGCTTTTTTATTCCTCCAACCGCAAAGAAATTTGAAAGGTTGTACCCACTTCTTTTTCTGATTGTTTTACTTTTATTTTCCCGTTGTGGTAGTCTTCAATAATTCTTTTTGTAAGAGATAGTCCCAGTCCCCAACCTCTCTTTTTAGTGGTGAAACCGGGCTTGAATATTGTTTTAAAGTTTTTCTTTGGAATTCCTTTACCGGTATCGGCAATTAATATATAAACTAATTTTGTGTTCTTTTGAATTGTAATTGTCACTTTTCCTTTGCCCTTCATAGCATCAATGGCATTTTTAACTAAGTTTTCTATCGCCCAACTGTACAACTGCTTATTCAATTTCACATAAATAGGCTCATCTGGAATTTCCAGTTCAAATTCTATGAGTTTTGAGCTGCGAGCTTTGAGATAATCAAACGATTTTATGGTTTCAGAAACCACATCTTTTTTGTTTAAAACCGGCAGGGAACCCACTTTTGAAAAACGGTCTGTTATGGTTTGAAGCCTGAAAATATCCTTTTCTATCTCGCTGATGTATTCCGGATTAACGTGCTCCGATTTTAAAATTTCGGTCCAACCAATTAAAGAGGAAAGCGGTGTGCCGATTTGGTGTGCTGTTTCTTTTGCCATCCCTGCCCAAAGCCTGTTTTGTTCTGCTGCCTTTCTTGTTCTAAAAAAGAAATAAACCACGCCCACAAAAAGTAAAATCATAATTATAATAGCAGCAGGATAGTATTTAAGTTTATTGATTATTTTTGAATTACCGTAGTAAAGTGTGGCAAATATTTCATCTTCATAAGTGACATTGATGGGCTCATATTGGGTTTTAAATAGTTCAATGAGTGCTTCAATTTTATTTTTATTTTCAACTTGGTCATCAGGTATATTGATAACATCATAATCATTTGACTCATAATTATGCATTATAACAGGCGTATTGTTATTACTAGTTATGATTTCCAAAGCTAGTTGAGCGACACTTACATTCAAATCATCATCTCCAAGTAATTCTGCATAGGCTGCACTAAGCACCTCCATTTTATTGCGTTCATTCTCTTTAAGTTCATTAAAGAAAATATAGGTATTCCATAAAATTATAGTCACTGAAATAAGAGAGAGAATTACAAAAACAACCCTGAAATAATTTTTTTCACTTTGCATAAACACACGAATTTACTGCTAAATATAACAGAAATCTATTTAAGAAATTGTGTTCATAAAATATAGCTACAATCACTTATGGTTTTTCACACTTTCGTTACCTTTGCTTTTATGATTTCATTTGACCCAAAAGACCTCTCTGTAGGAAGGCTGCATAGTTACCTGCTGGGAGCAGTAACCCCTAGACCCATTGCCTTTGCAAGCACTATTGATAAAAAAGGAAAGGTAAATCTATCGCCTTTTAGTTTTTTTAATGTGTTTAGCGCAAACCCGCCCATTTTGATTTTTTCGCCGGCAAGGCGCGGGCGTGACAACACCACCAAACACACTTATGAAAATGTGCTAGAGGTCAAGGAAGTGGTCATCAACATTGTAAACTATGCTATGGTGCAACAAATGTCACTTTCTTCTACCGAATATCCCAAAGGAGTCAATGAATTCATCAAAGCCGGATTGACCCCTGTTCCCTCAGAAAAAGTAAAACCCCCACGAGTGACCGAAAGCCCTGTTCAGTTTGAATGTATTGTAAAAGATGTTGTTCAACTAGGCAAAGAAGGCGGTGCCGGAAATCTGGTGATTTGTGAAGTAGTAAAACTGCACATTGATGAAGCCATTCTTGACGAAAACCAAACCATTGACCAGCATAAAATCGACACCGTTGCCCGTATGGGCGGAAACTGGTACAGCCGTTCAAATGCTGGGATGTTTGAAGTTCCAAAACCTTTAACCACTTTAGGAATTGGAGTTGATAAAATTCCCGGTGAAATTAAATCAAGCACCATTTTAACGAGAAATGATTTGGGGATGCTTGGGAATATTGAGCAAATTCCCTCTGAGGAAGAAATTAAAGATTTTGTTTCAAAAAATATTTCGGTGAGGACCGTTTTAAGTTCTTCAGATACCAATGAAATTCATAAATTAGCACAATCATATTTACAACAAGGAGACATCCCTTCTGCCTGGAAGGTATTGCTCGCAAAAATTTAAAAAATGGAAGTACAAGGAAAAATTAAAATGATAGGTGAAACACAAACCTTTGGCAACAATGGGTTTAGAAAAAGGGAAATCGTAGTTACTACAGAAGAACAATACCCTCAACATATTATGGTTGAATTTGTTCAAGACAAAACTGATTTGTTGAATAATTATGCCGAGGGTCAAAATGTGAAAATTAGTATTAATCTGAGGGGACGTGAGTGGGTAAATCCTCAAGGAGAGACTAAATACTTCAATTCCATTCAAGGATGGCGTATTGAAAATGTTGCACAAGAAAACACTGCAACAGACATTCCTCCCATGCCACCGGCAGATGCTTTTGAACCTGTCAGCGATTTAAACGAGGAAGATCACGACGATTTACCTTTCTAAAAAACGACACACATTAAAGCGCAGAATTTCTGCGCTTTTTTATTTTCAAGAAAAATGGCATTTACCAAAACCCTCGAAAAAGTATTTGAAAAATTTGTGCCGTCACCTTTTGTGATTGCAGTCTTATTGACAGTTTTAACCATTGTACTTGCATTGGTTTTTGGTGAATTCACAGATACAGAGAAGCGCTTTGGCTCAGTAATGAAATTCTGGGAAAAAGGCATCTGGAACAATGATTTGCTGGTGTTTGGTTACCAAATGATGCTCATTTTGGTTTTGGGTCACATACTGGTTTTAAGTAAACCCCTAAGCAAATTTACAGACTATGTTACAGGCTTTGTGCACTCCACAGCAAGCGCCGTCGTTCTGGTAAGTATAACTACCATGCTGGTCGCTTTTTTCAACTGGGGTCTTGGACTCATTTTTGGAGCTATCATGGCCAGAAAAGTAGCCGAAGCTTCACTAAAAAGAAGCTTTGAAATCAATTATCCCCTAGTGGGAGCTGCCGGATATATGGGCTTGATGGTTTGGCATGGAGGCATTAGTGGCTCTGCACCCTTAAAAGTTGCAGAGGCCGGCCATTTACCAGCATTGATGGAAGGCATTGTTTCACCGAAAACAGTCAATCAAATACCAAATTTAATCTCAACCGGTCAAACTGTTTTAAGTTGGTCGAACCTCCTCATATTTGCAGTATTGCTCATCGTCATCCCTCTGACCTTTTATTATCTTGCAAAAAAAACACATTCAAAAAAAGTAGCTCTCCCTGAAAAAACTTCTAATATAGAAACCGAAGAAAGTTCTTCAACAAACAAAATTGAAAACTCAAAAATCGCTGCAATAGCTTTTGGAACGCTACTACTGGCTGCATTTGTTATTCAATATTTTGAAGCTTTGAAATCATTAATTATCACTCCAAACATGCTCAACTTTTTTATGTTGGGTCTGGGTATTGTTTTGCACGGAAGTTTTAAAAGTTTTGGAAATGCATTGGGAGATGCCATTTCAGGAGCTTCGGGAATATTGATTCAGTTTCCACTTTATTTTGGCATTATGGGCATTATGAAAGATGCCGGTATGGTAACCATGATTAGTAACTTTTTTATCAGTATTTCTAATGAGACCACCCTACCTATATTCACTTTTTTCAGTGCCGGATTGGTCAATATATTTGTACCCAGTGGTGGCGGGCAATGGGCATTACAAGGCCCCATTATTATTGATTCCTCACTGCAACTTGGGGTTCCACTTCCCAAAATTATTATGGCACTTTCTTATGGTGATCAAATCACCAATATGTTGCAACCTTTCTGGGCGTTACCTTTGCTTGCTATCACCAAATTGAAAGCGCGTGAAATTTTGCCCTACACTGTTATTCTAATGTTTGTAGGTAGTGCTGTTTTTCTTTTAGGCTTATTACTATTTTAGAAACAGTGGTCTATCTCCAAGAACATTCGCCCTTTCCTCCCTTAAATCAAGCTGACGATGATGGATTGCTGGCTGTGGGAGGTTCACTCACTCCAGAGAGATTAATGATGGCATATCGTTCCGGGATTTTTCCCTGGTTTAATGAAAATCAACCTGTTTTGTGGTGGAGCCCGGACCCAAGAATGGTGCTTTTCCTGGAGAATTTCAAAGTTTCTAAAAGTCTCTTACAAAAAATAAAAAGCAATCGATTTAAGATTTCATTTAATTCCGCTTTCGCGGAAGTCATAAAAGCCTGTGCACATATAAAACGAAAAAATGAAAGTGGCACCTGGATCACCAAGGGGATGCAGGATGCTTATATGGAACTTCACCGCCTGGGTCACGCTATTTCAGTTGAGGTTTGGAATGAAACTGAATTAATTGGCGGACTCTATGGTGTTGACCTCCCTGAACAAAAAATATTCTGTGGTGAAAGTATGTTTCACAAAGAAACTGATGCATCCAAAATTGCTTTTTACCATTTAGTAGAGAAGTTAAAGTCTGAACAGTATTTAATCATCGACTGTCAAGTTTACAATAAACACCTTAAGTCAATTGGTGCTCAAGAGATTAGCAGAGATTTATTTATTTCGATTCTTACAAAATAAGCGCGATTTTTTACCGTTTATCGAAAAGAATTGGTTTACATCAATATTTTTTGCAAATTCACCACCATTTTATCCCCACTTTTATGAAAAATTTTATTTTAGCCCCATTATTTTGTTTGCTTTTATTCTCTTCCTTTTATGCCCAACAGTCAACTCTTACCGGCAGTCAAAAAGATCAACACATTGATGTTATTAAGGTTTATGAAAAAGTAGTAGAAGACGGTTATGAATCTTCTCAAATCTTTGAAAAGTTAGCAAACTCAAACTATGAAAGAGGAAATTTTATTGAAGCCAAAAAGTGGTTTGAAAAATGGTTTAGTAAAGATAAAAACCCAAAAACAATCGCGTACTTAAGGTATTCAAAAACCCTGGAAGCCTTAAATGAACTTGAAAAGGCAAAGCATTATTTAAGTCTTTACGAAAAGAAATCCAAAAAATAACTACACCTTCTCATACCTAAAACAATCCACTAGATGGTCATTGACCATGCCGGTTGCTTGCATATGTGCATACACCACAGTGCTTCCCATAAACTTAAATCCACGCTTTTTTAAATCTTTGCTCAATTGATCTGAAAGAGGCGTTGTTGCGGGTGCATCATTCATACTTTTAAGAGCGTTTTTGATGGGTTTTCCACCCACAAAATCCCAAATATAGTTGCTAAAACTTCCAAATTCCTGCTGTACTTTCATAAAAGCTTGTGCATTGGTCACTGCTGCTCGCACTTTTAATTTATTTCTAATAATCCCCTCGTTTTGAAGTAACTCTTCAATTTTACTTTCCGGATATTTTGCGATTTTTTTATAGTCAAAATCATCAAACGCCTTGCGGAAATTTTCGCGTTTACGCAAAATAGTAATCCAACTCAAGCCCGCCTGAAAGCTTTCAAGAATTAAAAACTCAAATAAGGTTTGATCATCATAGACCGGAACGCCCCATTCAGTATCGTGGTATTCAACATAAAGCCGGTCATTACCACACCAGGGACAGCGGTTTGTGATATTAGTCATATTCTCTGGGTTCTAAAAAAGTTATTTTTGCTGATTCAAACGAAGATAAATCAAGAAAGGTAATCGTGAAAGTTTTTTGGATACTTTTCGACTTTAAACTTATAAAACACTCTTTATGGATACACAACTTATTTCAAATAAACAACTGCTCATCGAAAAAGCACTCGATTCTTCAATCAATTACAAAATCTATATAGAACAAATGGTTCTCTTTTATGAAAACAAAAGCACTTCTGGACCAGATCAATCTGTGAACTTGATTGAATATACTGCTCTCAATTATCAAAGAATGAAGCGTCTTGATAAAACGATAAAAATTGATGACGAGCAAGTCAAAAAACTTCAAAAAATAAAGAAACAAATTACATGGCTTGTTCTCACAGAAGCTTGGTGTGGTGATGCGGCACAGGTTTTACCTGTTTTAAATAAGATGGTGGAAGTTTCTGAAAACATTTCACTAAAAATAGTTTACCGAGATGAAAATCCCCAATTAATGGATACCTTTTTAACAAATGGCACCCGTTCCATCCCCAAACTTATTGCTCTTGATGTGAATAACGAAGTCCTTTACTCCTGGGGTCCCAGACCTTCTGAAGCAACTAAAATGGTTAATGACTTCAAGACCACAAACGGAAGTCTCACACCTCAATTCAAACAAGATTTGCAAATTTGGTATAACAAAAACAAGGGTCTGGGAGTCATCAATGATCAGTTACAGTTACTTGGTGAGTTCTAAAAAAAATTAAGCAGGATTTAAACTTTTTAATTGACTTTCAAAGTCATCCATACTTATAGCATTGGTAACTGAAAAATCACCAATTTTTGTTCGCCTTAGTGCTGAAAGATGTGCGCCATTCTCAAGTGCTTTTCCAAAATCATGTGCTAGTGAGCGAATGTAAGTTCCTTTGCTACACTGAACCCTAAAGTCAACTTCAGGCAAAGCAATGCGGGTGATTTCAAAGGCTGAAATGTGTACCGTTCTAAAAGCAACTTCCACTTCTTCACCACTTCGGGCAAATTCATACAAACGTTTCCCCTCTTTTTTTAAAGCTGAAAACACAGGAGGTTTTTGCTGTATTTCGCCGATAAATTGAGATATTGCTGTTTTTATTTTTTCTTCGGAAAGCTTTGAAATGTCAAAGCGCTCATTAATTTCGGTTTCCAGATCAAAACTGGGTGTTGTGGCGCCCAGTGTGAAAGTGCCGGTATATTCTTTTTCCTGACCTTGATAGGTGTCTATTTGCTTGGTAAATTTTCCGGTGCAGATAATCAACAGTCCCGAAGCCAGCGGATCCAATGTGCCTGCGTGACCCACTTTTATTTTCTTAAGGTTAAATTGCTTCCTGATCAACCACCGCAATTTGTTGACTACCTGAAAGGAAGACCAATCCAAGGGTTTGTCAATTAAAAGGATTTGACCTTCTTGAAAGGATGCTGCAGTGAAGTTTATGCTCATTTGTCAAAAGTAGTTATTCTTTGAAAAAAACGTATGCTTATGAAAATTATTTAGAGAGGCAACTCATCTTATTGCTTTTTAATGCATTTTAGTTTCTAATTCAAAACTATAGAAAATCAACTTTTAATTGATTAAATTTATCTGCTTAAAAAAAGGAAAAAAATAAAGTTCATTTTACTATTTATAAAAAAGAACAACCATGGCAACTAAAAAATTAGATGAGCAAACTACTCAAGAACTTTTAAAGGCAAAAAAAACACATAAAACCCTGATTTATATTCTTGCTTCGCTATTAATAATTTATGTATGTTTTGTTATATACAGCTTGGTTTTTGACGTCTGGAGGTATGGGGTTGAGTCAATCATTGTCCCTTTAATGGTTTTTGCGGGTGGAATGCCAGCCCTTACACAAATCAAAGCAATTAATAAAGAACTCCATAAAAGAGGATTAAAATGAAGAGAGGAACACTTTCAAATACTTTAAGAAAATTAAGACTTCTGCATTTTGCAGACAGTATGAGCTTTTACATCAAAAAAATAAAAACCCGAAAAGAAAATAAAGCGTTTTTATTGAAAAATCCGGAGGTGAAACTCCCTCCCGATTATCTCATGTACGAATCATTTCAAATCAATTACCGAAAATACTTTACTGATGGTGTAAATGTAGCAAGTGAAATCGCTGAACGTTTCAAAAAACACATTGAACTAAAGGATAAAAAGATTTTAGACTGGGGTTGTGGGCCGGGAAGAATTATCAGACATCTCCCTGAAGTCATTAATAATGGCTGTCAATTTTATGGTACAGATTATAACAAAAAATCGATTGAGTGGTGCTCAGAAAACCTGAAAGGCATTCATTTTAATCACAATAAACTTGAAGCAAATCTTCCTTATGAGGACAACTTTTTTGATATTATTTATGGACTATCAATCTTCACTCATTTATCAGAAAAAATGCATTATGATTGGTATAATGAGCTCAAAAGAATTCTTAAACCCGGAGGAATTATGTATTTGACCACTCAAGGTGAACATTTTAAAATCAAATTAACTCAAGAAGAAGTGGAAAAATTCAATAACAATGAGCTTGTCGTGAGAGGAAATGTTCTTGAAGGACACCGCACTTACTCTGCATTTCACCCTAAAGATTTCATGAAAAAACTATTTAAGGAGGTTGAAATACTGGAGCATATTGAAACTCCTGTAAAAAGCAAATCCTGGTTGCCTCAAGACATTTGGATTGTTAGAAAATAAAAAACTTTATATTTTAGTAAAATTAAAAAAAAGACTAAAAAATGAAAAAAGAACAACTAGAAAAACTGAGTATCGAGGATATTGAGAAGAAAATTAAATCTGGAACTTCGTTATTATATGTCTCATTGACTTTAATGATACTTTATTGTGTTTATGCCTTTTACAAGATGTTTGATGGCACTTGGGAAACAGGTCCTCAAATTGCTATTCCGTTTTTGATACTGGCCTCCATGTTACCCAATTATGTTAATCTAAAATCTCTAAAGGAAGAACTGGTAAAAAGAAAGGGATAAATTACTTTTTCCATTCAACCAAGCCTCCTTTAGCAGAATCTACTTTGATGCTAAAGCTTCCACCTCCTGAGACAATCCATCTTACTTTTACGGTTCCCATCCCGGGAATATTGGCAACCTCTATTTTTTGAGGATTGTGAACTTGCTCTTTTACGATATTAAAGTCGGCATTTTCAACTACCATACCGGCTATAACTTTTACGCCGCTTATCGTCACATAATCAGGTCGTTCAATTTTGAATTTCAAATCCTGGCTACTATGAGTGGGCATAAGTCGCTCGTTGTAGATTGGTGCTGTGATTTCGCGTAAGCCATTTCCGATTGCTTTTTCTTCAACGTCAAGTACACTGAGTTTTGGCGTATGATACCCGTGATAAATTGTAAATGCCATATTTCTGTGGGCGTCCTGCTCGAGTAAAAACCCGGGGTGTGCCCTGCTGAAATTCTTTTTAAATCCTCCAATTTCTATCGTTCCAAATTGTGGGTGGTTGTATTCAGCCCAATCGACAAAGGCATCTCCAAAAGTAAGGTATTTATCAACTTTCAATTCTTCTTCTTGATTGGCACGACCTTCATTTTTATGAAAATAAAGATAAGATACCATCAATTCGTTTGTGTAAGTATAAATACCCCTACCGCCATAAAACCAATCGAGTTCTCCCCCAAAGACTGAGTATAAGTCTTTATAGACAACCAGATACCGATATCCGGGTATCATTTCTTCACCCTTTTTCGCGATAGCATCATAGATTCTAATATCATCACGATTGTAAGTATCAAGATCTTCTTCAGCACCGGGACCTCTTAAAATCATGCCTCCATAGTTGTGATAACTTTGCGCACCGGCAATGTTGGGATGTTTCATTACAAAATCTGCTACGGCTCGGGTTTCTGGAAGACTAAACGGGTATTTGTAAGCTCCACGTTGTACATAATCGGGTTGCCACTTCCAACCCCAGTCGCGGTTGGGGTCATAATAGCCAATGCCGTCTTCATTGACACGCCCATCTCCGTCACGATCAATGCCTTCAAATCCAAGCATTTCATAATCACCTTTTTGCTCTGGTTCTACTCTTATGAGTCTGCGAGGGTCTTGTGGGTCTTTGATAAACTGTCCTGTGGGTGATTTTCTAATCATCATCGTGATGTGGTTGTCGCCATTCAAATCGTCAAACATATCTTCACCTGCCTCGCCATCTCCATCATTATCAAGTACGATCATTCCGGAACGAGGTGAGTGGGGTGTATTGGGTTCTTTCATATAATTTTCACGTGCATCAGGGTTGATAGTAGGAACAATATAGAATGTTTTGTCTTTGAGTAATTCATTGATGAAATCAAGCTCATCAAACATTTCAGTGAGGTACCAGGCAGTGTAAAGTGAAAATTCAGTTCCTTGTATTTCGTTTGAGTGAATGTTTCCATCAATATACATGGCCGGTTTTCTATCCGGGTCACCGGTTTTAAAATCTGAAATGGTCAACAACCAGATATCCCTTCCCTGATAAGACTTCCCTATGCTTTCAAGTCGTGCCAGATTGGGATATGCTTTTGCAATTTTTTGCATAATATCAACGACACCTTCAAAAGTATAATAACGATTCCAACTAACTTCTACTTTGGGCTCGTGTGGAGTACCAATGGCTCTGAAGAATTTCTCTTGCGCTGCCATTTCAAAGATTGATAATATCGCTAAGGCGAAACTAAGTAAAGGGGTATATAATCTACTTCTCATTGTCTTATAATTTTACATTTAACACAGCAAAACCTGCGTGAGCTGCTCCTGCCTTGATTTCTACATTGCCTGAACCTTTGAGTATCCACGACATGGTTTTAGTCTCAAAGGCATCCATCTTGTCTATCAAATTGATGGTGTTCCCGGCAAGGACTTCTCTTTTGTCTTTGGTAATATCAATTCTTATTTTTCGTAACCAGCGAGATCGCTCTCCCAATTCAGAATGAGTGGGCAACGGAGCATTGTTGTATAAGTCGGCTGTAATACGGCTCAATTCACTACCCAAATTTTCAACTTTCACATTGTGAAATTCCAGTTTGGGTTGCATTTTAGCTAGTTCCAAAATGAACTTTGTATGTTCCAAAGCGATACTATCTACCATTTTATATGGTGGGTTGTGCATCACAAATGGCTTAATACCCCCAACTTCTACCGTTTGATTTGGAAAATCGGGGTGATTGACTTGTGTCCAGGGAACAAAAACATCGGTTAGACCTTCGCGGTCTGCCCAAGCCATAAAATTTGACTCTTTGGTAACAGTGGGTTTTTCATTTGATTTTTCAACGTTCTCTTCTCCTTCATCAGTCTTTTCAGCCTTTACTTCAGGAACCCACCATCCCGGTGTACTGAAACTCAATCGACCAAAATGAAAATAAGCCCATTGAAAAAAGTCTCCATCTGTGCCTTGATTGTCTTGTTGAAACGCTTTTTGCGAAATGGTTTTGTTGTAAAGATCTGAGACCATTTTATTGATAATAACATCTTTTTCCTGAATAGAGTTTACGATGCGTTTTTTCGCCTCTTGAGCATTGTATTTTAGAGGCTCTGAAAGGTTGTTTGCAGGGCTGAAAGTTATAAATGCAAAGATATTCCAGCGATCAAATAGGTAATCCAAAAGAGCTCTACTTTCTCTTTGCGAAACAGCATAATCTCCGGCTAGTGCTTCAAAAATGGGAAACTTGTATGTGAGGCTTTTATTAAAGGCAATACCCTCCTCGAGATCTTCATTGAATTTACCATCTTTATCATTGTCGATTCCTTCAGAATAAACCAAGTAATTACCCCCTTCTCCTTTGTTGCGGTCTGCTTTGACAAGAATACGCAAATCCTGTGGATGCAAAATATAGTCGCCTGTGGGTGACTCAATTCTCATCTGTGTAATGTAACCATCTTTATTGAGATCCTCATAGGGATCCTCACTTACACTTCCGTCTCTGTCGTGATCTACTTTTGTAGCATTTCCGCGTCGCTCATATTTTAAGATGCTGTGATATTGCGCATAGGCATCTGGTGACATATTCGGAAAAATATAAAATGTTGTAGTTTCAAGAGCCTCTTTATGATTGTTAACCAGACGTTCTGCAAATTGAATGGCCAGTTCTACACTCAGCACGTGATATCCTTCTGCACCTCCCATAACAGCAATAGCAGGTTTGTTGTCAAAATCACCGGTACCAATTCGAAGCGCCCAAATATCTTGACCCCCCTCCGTTTTTACAAGAGAGACGAGTGAGGTTGTTCTGTCGCTGTTTAGTGCCTGAAGACGTTGATTTATTTGTTGATTTGTAGGATAGTCATTTTGTGCATTGACCGGAAAAAATAAAATTCCCATTAGGAACGTTAGAAAAAGACGTATTGGCATAGTAGATTATTTTTGTGTAGTACTGAATACTGTAAAAATATAAAATTGAACCGAAGAATGTAAAAGTTTAACATCCAAACATAAAATCTTTACTTTTGCTTTATAAAATCAACAAATGAAACAGCTTTTTTTACTCTTATTTTTAACCTCAACACCGCTGCTTGTGGCACAAGAAAGCTTAAAAGCATCGCCGCCTGTCATTGTAGCTAAAATACCATTTGGCAAAACAGTCCAATTTGAAGATATCTCTATTACATTTTCAAAGGTCATCGAGGATTCCCGTTGCCCTAGTGATGTAACCTGTGTTTGGGCTGGTCAAGCAAAAGTTTTGGTTGCAATTATAACTAAGGGAGAGTCTATTGAAAAGGAACTTATTTTTCACGGCACTGCAACCGGAAACGAAAAAGAAAATACAATGTTTTTAATTGATAACAAGAAATATATTGCCTATCTATTATCCCCTTACCCAAAAACCACACAATCAATAAACCAAAGAGACTACTTTCTTAATGTTTTGATTTTGAATTAATCTAAAAAGAGAAGTTTAATCTTATTTGTATTAGGCATAATTACTATATCGTTTTAGAAAAAATGGTGCTGTTAGTTGTTTTTTAGAATGTGACCGTAAAACCTTAACCAAACAATTGTAAAAATTACCTATACATTACCACGACTTTTGTTTTAAAAACACAAACAATAGAGTGCAATTTCATAATTTTATAAAAGTCTTTACGCCTTTACTTGTTTATTATTTTCACAAAAAACAACCCTCTATTTTGTGTGTATGTTTTTTGTTAAGGTGATTTTTATGAAATTAACAATTAGCATCATTATGTTTACAATGAAGTAACTTTAAATTAATATTCCCACCTAGTTTTAATTCCTTTTAACACAATCATTATGAGAAAAATATATTTATTAATACTTTTTATGATTGTTGGGTTTAGCGCATTTACACAATCCCAACAAGTAAAAGTTGATTCAGCCAATGATGGTTTCAGGCTTATTGTAGATGGTCAACCGTTTATTGTAAATGGGATGAACTGGGATTACTTTCCCATTGGAACCAATTACAACTATAGTATTTGGAATCAATCTGATGACTTCATCAAGGCAGCCCTTGATTCTGAAATGGGATTGCTGAAAAATATGGGAGTAAATTCCATAAGAGTTTACACAGGAATTCCTGCCCGTTGGATTGAGTACATCTATGAAAACTATGGAATTTACACGATGCTTAATCATTCCTTCGGCCGATATGGACTCACACTGGATGGAACCTGGGTGCCAAATACTGAATACTCAGACCCGCGTGTTAAAGAATTATTACTTGCAGAGGTGACAGAAATGGTGAGAGAATATCAAAACACACCCGGACTTTTGCTTTATCTCTTAGGAAATGAAAACAACTATGGTTTGTTTTGGGGTGGAGCAGAAACAGAAGATGTACCTGTTGAAGATCGCGAATCAACCATAAGAGCAAGAGCGATGTATCAATTATTCAATGAAGCTACAGTGGCCATGAAAGAGGTTAGTAAAAATCATCCTATAGCTATTTGTAATGGAGATTTGCTGTTTATGAATATCATTGTTGAGGAGTGTCCTGACGTTGACATATTTGGAACAAATATGTACAGAGGTATTTCATTTGGTGATGCTTTTCAAAGGGTAAAAGATGAATACAATAAGCCCATACTATTTATGGAATTTGGCGCCGATGCTTTTAACGCTATTGAAAATCAAGAAGATCAATACTCACAAGCCTATTATATGACAGGCAACTGGAAAGAAATTTATCAGAATGCCGCCGGGCTTGGAAAAGCAAATAACTCTCTGGGTGGTTTTACCTTTCAATTCAGTGATGGTTGGTGGAAATTTGGACAAACCAAAAATTTAGATGTTCATGACACAAACGCTTCTTGGTCAAATGGAGGATACCAAAGAGACTATATTGAAGGACAAAATAATATGAATGAGGAATGGTTTGGTGTGTGTGCAAAAGGACCTACAAATGCAAGAGGTCTTTATGATCTTTACCCTAGAGCAGCCTATTATTCTTTAAAAGAAGCTCACCAATTAAACCCTTATGAAGAAGGAGTTGATGTTAATTTTATTGAAAACTACTTCAATTCCATTTCTTTAATGGATGCTGTTTTAAGAGCGCGAGGCGATAAAGCAGCTTTGGGCGGCAATGAAAAACTCAGCATCAGCAATTTAAGAGCTGAATTCACCACTTTCAATACTGGCGGAAGTTTAATTACTACGCCAGATTCAGCAGATCCAAATTCAACAAACTTCCCAAATGAACTTGGTTTTGATCATATGCAATCCTACTACTTTGGCGTTCAGGGAAAACCTGCATCTAATGTAAGAGCCAATGTCAATATAAGTGTTTTAGGAAATGTTGCCAAAAATCCCATTGATGAAATTTTTTATGAAAACAGAGGTCGCTCTGTTACCGTAAATTCGCAGGATGGAACCGTTGAACTCACAGATGTAAACCGCGTTCAGGTTTATAATGCTGATTTTGAATGGGTGGGCAAAGAATTTGATATAAGAGGTTTTTACAGAACCGGTCACTACCACTGGGGTTATGAAGGAGATTTCTTTGGCTTGTATCCTGAAGCAAACTATGGACCAAACTTAGATTTGTACAACGGTGAGATTTCGGGGTTTGAAATTGACGGAAAAAACACTTTTAATGGATTGAAAGCTGCTTTTGGTCCTCAACTTTGGTGGGGAGCTAACCCGGCTGCACTCCTAAAATATACCCGCAAAGTTGGCATGTTTGACATTACGGGTGTTTATCACGAAGATATTGACGATGCTTCTTCTATCGTAACATCAATAGCGATTCCATTACCAAAAACGAGAAGAGCTACCCTTCATTTTAAAACAAAACTTGGAAATGTGGGTCTGGAACTTGGTGGTATATGGGGTGGTCAGCCCTTAAATGGAAGAACATTTCAAGTCGCTGAAGGAGAACCCGGAAACTACACCATATTTGAAGACAAGGTAACCTCAAAAGATAACTGGGGAGGAAAAGCAAAAATTACCTATTCTTCAGGACGCCTCAACTGGTATGCTCAAGGTGCCGCGATGGGACTTGTTGCAAATGGAGGTGGAGACTACACCCAAACTTACACAGGTTGGTCACTAAAAGATACAGGTAGTGGAAATCAAACAAACCTTCTAACAGGATTTACTTACTCATTTGGAAATTTGCAGGTCGCTCCCAACTTTTTATGGCAAAAACCCATTGTTGATGCGATGCCAAATGACGTTGAAGGACCGGGAAGATTGAGAAACATACAAGACGACCCCTTTGCCGTAAGAGCCAACAGGGAAACTGTTGCCGGTGAGATTTTATTCACATATGACCCAACCCCGGCAACTTGGATGTATGAATGGGACAATGATATGGCAGAAGACGCTGAGTTTGCAATAAGTGCCGGATTTGTGTATCGCCATTTACCCACAACACAAGATGCTGCTATTGGGTTTTTAAGTAATAGAACTTCATTTGCCTTTCCAAATTCGGCTCCCGCAGAAGACCTATGGGAAGCAAAAACCCGAATCGTATCTAAGTTAACTCCAGAACTTGGCTTCATCGCTAATATGTATTATGGCAATGGACAAGCAAACGGTAGTGATGAAAGGACCATTTATCGCTTTGGGTCAGATATTAGATTTATTTACAAAAACATCAAGGTTGTTAATTCTGTAAAAATAAATGATTGGGGACCTTTTGACTACCACAGAGACTTTAACTTGACATATCCTCTTCAGTTAATGCTTGATGTCTCCACAAGTTTAGGAAAGCCAAATTGGTTTATATTACCAAATACCCGTGTTGGAATAAGAGGAACCTGGAGATCTCTTGATGAATTCTCTCCACGTTATTTACCCAACCAAGCTCCAGAATTTGGGGTTCCACCTTTAAGCCCTGTTGGCTTTGATAATGGGCAAGAATGGGAAATCAGAACATACCTACACATAAACATAGGAAAATAATAAACTTTTAGAACTACTTCTCCATTATTGGAAAGTATACCTCTAAAAAAAATAGTTCAAATGATGAAAAATAAAATAGAAAATAATTTCAAAATCACACTAGCACTCGGGCTTTTGGCTTTCTTGACGCTTAGCTGTGAAAGAGACCTTACAGATGAAGCCGTTGAAGCGCGATTCTCAAATAATCCTGATGTATTTATAGACGGTTTTAGTGCAGGATTAGATTACCTGCCATTTGCGGGGTCAAGATTTGACGCTTTTTCCGTTGATACAAATGAAAAATTTGAAGGTACCGCTTCCATGCGTATTGATGTCCCAAATGTGGGAGACCCCTTGGGATCCTTTGCCGGTGCTATTTTTCCTGATTTTGGAGGTAGAGACTTAAGTGAGTATGATGCACTTACTTTTTGGGCAAAAGCCACAACACCCGGAACCATTAATGAAATTGGGTTTGGTCAGGATTTTGGAGAAAATAAGTATTTAACTACGCTTCAAAACTTACAGTTAACTACAAATTGGCAAAAATATACTATCCCACTACCAGACCCCGCCAAGTTAACCCAAGAGAAAGGTCTTTTTTGGTATGCTGAAGGACCCGAGGATGGTAACGGATATACCTTTTGGCTAGATGAAGTTAAGTATGAAAAACTAGGTACTGTCGCTCAACCACGACCCCGAATTTTTAATGGAGAAGATGTGTTTCAACAATCCTTTATTGGAGCAGCAACGACTATAAGTGGTTTAACTCAGACTTTCAACCTTGAAAACGGCCAAAATCAAACCGTCCTTGCTGCACCCGCATATTTTGAATTTAGTTCATCAAATCCCGGGGTAGCAACTGTTAGTGAAGATGGAAATGTAACAATTATTGGCGCAGGTACAACTGTAATAACAGCTACTTTAGGTGGCGTGAATGCTGAAGGCTCACTTACACTAGAATCCCTAGGTGAATTTGAACTAGCTCCCGTTCCAACGAGAGACCCTGAAAATGTAATCTCCATTTTTAGTGATGCTTATACCAATGTACCGGTAGATTACTACAACGGATTTTTTAACGGTGATGGACAAACCACACAAGGAGGGGCACCACCCATTGAAATTGGAGGGGACCAAATCATAAACTACACTGAACTCAATTTTGTGGGTATTGGAACCTTTTTGAATGTTCCCACTGTTGATGCCACTCAAATGACCCATTTTCATGTGGATATCAATGTGCAAGAGATTATTGAACCGGGAGACTTTATAAGAATTCAGCTTATTAACGATGTAGGGGGCAATGAAACATCAGGATCGGTCATTTTTGACAATACTGTACTTATCACAAATGAATGGGTGAGCCTTGATATACCACTTGGAGAATTCACCGGATTAGCTTCTAGAAGTGAATTGGGTCTCATATTCTTTGTCTCAGATGCTACCATTTCAAATATATTTGTTGACAATATCTATTACTATAAAGATGTTATTGAGCCCTCTCCTAATGTTGATGACTCGCAGGCAACTCAAGTAGCATTGCCTGTAGGTTTTGAATCAACAACACTCACATACGACTTTTTAGGTTTTGAAGGTGCAGATTCTGCCATTATAGATAACCCAGACCCAAGTGGTATAAACCCCACTTCACGAGTAATGAGAACTACAAAAACACCCGGAGCTCAGTTCTTTGCCGGCACCTTGCTAAATTTAGATGCTCCCATAGACTTTTCAAATTCTCAAAAATTCAGAATGAAAGTTTGGTCGCCAAAAAGTGGTATTCCCGTTAGAGTGCGTTTGGAAAACGCTGATAATTCTGTGGGATTTGAATTGGATGCAAACACAACCACGATTAACGAATGGGAAGAGTTAGAGTGGGATTTCAGCAGCCTTAATCCCACAGCAGATCTTGTTAGAGTGGTCGTGTTTTTTGAGTTTGTACCAGATTTACCTGGTGACGGTAGTACTTACTATTATGACGATATACAAATAATTGATTAATGATAAAACAATAAATTTTTGACTATGAAAAATAAATTTAAAAGCATCTTGGTAGTTGCTCTTGCTCTAACAATCTTTATAAGTTGTTCTACAGACGAGAAACAAGAGGTGGTGAATAACTTCAAAAATCTCGTTGTTTCAGATGAGTTTAATACTGACGGTGAAATAAACAGTTCGTTATGGACTTTTGATATAGGAAGAGGAGATAATGGTTGGGGAAACAATGAACTGCAATATTATACAGACCGACCCGAAAACATAAAAATTGAAGACGGTATGTTGCATATCATTGCCCGAGAAGAATCTTTTGAAGGTGCCAACTTCACCTCTGCAAGAATTAAAACGCAAGGCTTATTTGAAAAACAATATGGTCGTTTTGAAGCTAGAATTCAATTGCCCTGGGGACAAGGTATTTGGCCGGCATTTTGGCTGTTAGGAAGCAATATTGAGGAAGTTAGCTGGCCACAATGTGGCGAAATTGATATCATGGAATATAGAGGTCAAGAACCTGTGAGAGTTGATGGAAGCATGCACGGGCCCGGTTATTCAGGAGGTGAGGCGGTTACAAAAAGTTTTATTCTGGAAAACGACCGGTTTGATACAGGTTTCCATGTTTTTGGAATTGAATGGGGTCCAGACTTCATCAACTTTTATGTAGATGATGCTTTGTATAACCAAATTACTCCGGCAGATGTGCCGGGTGAATGGGTATTCAACCAACCCTTTTTCATTATTATGAATGTGGCTGTGGGTGGCTCTTATGTGGGTCCGCCAAACACAGAAACTCAATTTCCACAAACAATGCTTGTTGATTATGTAAGAATTTATGAATAGAGAATTCAAAGTCCAACGCTACAAAAATTAAAACTCAAACTATTTAATTGAAAATCATAAAAGGTCGGAGACAAATTACCCCGACCTTTTTATTAGACAAAATATTGCTTTAATAAAACCACTCTTAATTTTTGTCATTAAAACGATGGTTTAGAATTAGTTTAAAAAGACAAGTATGAGCAACGAATTACCAATAATGAAAAATCAAAACATTTCAATATTAAACAAAAAAAGTGAACTTGATTATGTAGAAATTGATAATGAGTATTATTATAAAATTAAAAATAATGATACCATGCGTCCATTTTTTATGAGTGTTGTGAGTGACTCTAATCACTGGATGTTTATTTCAAGTAACGGCGGTCTCACTGCCGGAAGAAAGAATAGCGACAACGCTTTGTTTCCCTATTATACTGAAGATAAAATTACAGAATCTGCCGGCACCACCGGAAGCAAATCTCTTTTTAGAGTTGAGCATAATGAACAGACGTTTTTATGGGAGCCGTTCTCTAAAAGAACCAAAGCCCTCTTTCAGACCACCAGAAATCTCTATAAAAACCGTTACGGAAACAAAATTATTTTTGAAGAAGTCAACCACAACCTGGGTCTCACCTATAGATACCAATGGAGTTCTTCAGACAGGTTTGGGTTTGTAAAAAAGTCAACACTCATAAATCACAATGAAAATTCGCTAAACATATCACTTTTAGATGGAATTCAAAATATTATGCCATTTGGCGTAAGTGCAGATTTGCAAAATCAAAGCAGTAATCTGGTTGATGCATACAAACGAAGCGAATTGGAACCAAAAAGTGGTTTAGGCATTTTCGCTTTAAGCGCAATAATTGTTGACAAAGCAGAGCCTAGCGAGGCTTTAAAAGCAAATGTCGCCTGGTCTCTAGGATTAGACAATCCCACCTTTTTGCTTTCAAGCTTACAACTGGATGATTTTAGAAACGGAAAAAATCTAATTTCTGAAAAGGATATTAAAGCCGAAAAAGGTGCCTACTTTGTTCATAAAAAAATTAAAATTGATGCAAACACTCAAACCGAATGGTTGCTTGTAGCCGAAGTAAATCAAAACCACAGCTCCATAGCTTCACTTATTCATCAAATCAAAAACAACTCTCAACTCCATAAGGAAATATTTGAAGATGTCCAGTTAGGTACTCAAAAACTGATAAAATTATTAGCTTCTTCAGATGCTATGCAACTCACTTCAGATACTGCGAGAGATACCAGACACCTTGCGAATACTTTATTCAACATAATGAGAGGTGGGATTTTTGATAACAACTATCAAATAGAAAAGTGGGACTTTGAAAAATACCTTGCCAGTGCCAATAAAAAAGTTTCAAGAACCAGTGAAAAAATTTTACAGAATCTCCCCGATACATTTTCGCTTTCGACACTAAAGAAAGTTGGTTATGAAAGTGACGATAAAAATTTCAGAAGACTTTGCCTGGAATATATGCCGCTCAAATTCAGCAGAAGGCATGGTGACCCCAGCAGGCCGTGGAATAAATTTTCTATCAATACACGTAATGAAGTTGACGGCTCAAAAATATTGGATTATGAAGGCAACTGGAGGGATATCTTCCAAAACTGGGAAGCCCTCTCCATTTCTTTTCCGGAATTTATTGAGAGTATGATTCACAAATTTCTCAATGCCACTACCTTTGATGGTTACAACCCCTACCGGGTGACCAAAGATGGCTTTGATTGGGAAGTCATTGAAGAAAACGACCCTTGGTCATACATTGGCTATTGGGGAGACCATCAAATCATCTATTTACTCAAATTTTTAGAACTTCAGGAAAATCACAAACCCGGTACTCTCCAAAGCATTTTTGACAAAGACTTGTTTGTTTATGCCAATGTGCCTTACAAAATAAAATCCTACAAAAATCTCTTAAAAAATCCCAAAGACACCATCCAATTTGACTATGAGCTTGATGAAAAACTCAATATCAAGAAAAAAGAATTGGGAGCAGACGGCTTTTTGCTTAGAGACGAAAACCAATTTATTTGCAAAGTCAATTTCATCGAAAAAATGCTGGCTTCCGTTCTAGCAAAAGTGTCTAATTTTATTCCCGAAGCAGGCATCTGGCTAAACACCCAAAGACCAGAATGGAACGACGCAAACAATGCCCTGGTTGGTAACGGCGTGTCGATGGTAACGCTCTATTATCTGAGACGCTTTTTGAGTTTTTTTGATAAAATTATTTCAGACTCAAACCACAACAGTGTAGAAATTTCACAAGAACTCTCTGGTTATTTTGAAAAAGTTGTCAAAACCCTCAAAACTCATGAACCTATTCTGAACGGAAAAATAAACGACTCCGAAAGAAAGAAATTTCTTGATGGCCTGGGTCTGGCTGCCTCTACTTACAGAACCACGATTTACACTAAAGCATTCTCAGGAAGGAAAAGTGCCTTGGAACTTACAAATCTTAAAGAGTTTATTGATGTCACACTAAAATTTATTGACCACACCATCATTGCAAACAAGCGGGCAGACAACCTCTATCACGCTTACAACTTGATGACACTTACCGATAATAATGAAGTGACAATTTCTCATTTAAACGAAATGCTCGAAGGCCAGGTAGCTGTTTTAAGTTCAGGGTTTTTATCTTCCAAAGAAAATCTTGAAGTGCTCAATGCCCTTAAAAACAGCAAACTCTTCAGGCCCGATCAATACAGCTATATTTTGTACCCAAACAAAGAATTACCTTCCTTTCTGGAAAAAAACAAGCTGCCAAAAGAAAAGGTTGAAAACTCAAGGCTCTTACTTGAAATGATTCAAGATGGGAACACGCAGGTTGTAGAAAAAGACTTGGAAGGAAATTATCATTTTAACGGAAACTTCAACAATGCCAAAGTCTTAGAACAAACCCTGGAGTCCTTAAAACATACAAAATATGGCAAAATAATTGAGAAAGAAACCCCACAGTTACTGCATCTTTTTGAATCGGTTTTCAATCACAAAGAATTTACCGGAAGATCAGGCACTTTTTATGGTTATGAAGGTTTAGGCTCTATTTATTGGCATATGGTTTCAAAACTGCAACTCGCTGTTCAGGAGTGCTGTTTGAAAGCCATTCGTGAAAACGAAAGTGCAGAAATTATTGGCAAACTTCTGGAGCATTATTATGAAATCAATGAAGGTATTGGGGTGCATAAATCTCCAAAACTATATGGAGCATTCCCCACAGACCCTTACTCTCACACCCCGGCAGGTAAAGGAGCACAACAGCCAGGTATGACCGGACAAGTAAAAGAAGATATTCTTAGCCGCTTTGGAGAATTGGGTGTTTTTGTAAACTATGGGAAACTCTACTTTCACCCTTGTTTATTACGTAAAAAAGAAGAGTTTTTAAAAGAGCCTGCCTTCTTTTCTTTTGTTGATGTTCATCAAAACAAGCAACAATTTGAATTGGGAACAGACTCACTGGCATTTACATATTGCCAAATACCGGTGGTTTACCACCTCAGCAAATCTGAAAGTCTTACACTCACTTTTGCAGATGGAAAAACTGAAAATACATCATCACTTCAACTCGATGAAGAAAACAGCAATAAAGTATTCAAAAGAACCGGTGAAATCATAAAAATTGACGTGTTTTTAACCTCAAAATATTTAAAATGAGATCATTAATTCACATACTCTCTAAACTTTCAGTCATTATTTTAATAATGCTACTAACTGTTTCTTGTAAAAATGCCACTCCTCAAATGAATGAAAACAAACAACTAAGTCCTTCACAAGTTTTTGGGAATCCAAATTTTAAAGCAATCTCTTTTGGTGGTTATCGCGATGCCAATCACGATATTGAACCCACCGTTGAGCAGCTAAAAGAGGATATGAAAATACTCGCCGCAATGGGAGTTCACCTTTTACGCACTTACAAAGTGCATAAACCGCACGCCTCCAATGTGCTGGAAGCCATTCACCAAATCAAGCAGGAAGACCCTGAGTTTGAAATGTATGTAGTTCTTGGCGCTTGGATTAATTGTAAAGACGCTTTCACAGACAACCCAAACCACAATGAAGAAGACAAAGTAGCTAACAAATGGGAAATCAATCGCACCGTCGAACTTGCAAATCAATATCCAGATATCGTTAAAGCAATCGCTGTGGGTAACGAAGCCATGGTCAAATGGGCAGAAAGCTACTATGTCCAACCGAGAGTGATTCTCAAATGGGTCAACTACCTGCAAAATCTCAAAAAGAATGGAGAATTAACAGAGGATATATGGATAACAAGTTCAGACAACTTTGCGTCCTGGGGTGGTGGTGATTCAGAATACCATGTCCCAGATTTAGAAAAACTCGTTCAGGCAGTTGACTTTATTATGATGCATACGTATCCTATGCATGACACCCACTACAATCCTGATTTTTGGCTTATGCCTAAAAGTGAAGAAAACCTCAGCGATTTAGAAAAAATTGACGCTGCCATGTTACGTGCTAAAGCCTATGCGCAAAATCAATACCATTCGGTTGTAGCATACATGAAATCTTTGGGTGTTGATAAACCGGTTCATATAGGTGAAACCGGCTGGGCAAGTTCCTCAGATGGGTTTTATGGCCCTGAGGGTTCTAAAGCCTGTGATGAATACAAAGAAGGAGTTTATTATAAGCATATGCGGGAATGGACCCAAAAAGACAGCATTAGTTGTTTTTATTTTGAGGCCTTTGATGAGCCATGGAAAGATGCAGCAAACCCTGCAGGCTCTGAAAATCACTTTGGTTTATTTACTGTAAATGGTCAAGCAAAATATGCCCTCTGGGATCTTGTCGATCAGGGAGTTTTTAATGGTCTTACAAGAGACGGCAACCCCATTAGAAAAACCCAAAACGGTGATAAATCAAAAATTATTGAAACAACATTAGCTCCTCCTAAAAAAACGAAAACGAAACAAATAAAATGATTTTAAAAATTAATGACATACCATTTTTAACAAGTAAGTTCCCTAATCTGGTTTGGGTTTCTGTCATTATGCTATCATTTGTGAGTTGTCAACAATCAAATAAAATGAAAATAGAAGTCTATGAAACTTCCGCCGCAGGAAATCATTTAGCGTCCATTACAGAATTTCCTGAGCAAAATTCAGAAACCAAAATTTCCATTCACCCGGAGGAAACATTTCAGGAAATACTGGGTTTTGGAGGCTCCTTTACTGAAGCATCCGGGCATCTACTCAATCAACTCAGTAAAGAAAACAGAGCCAAAATCCTAGAAGCCTATTTTAGTGAAGAAGGAGCAAACTACTCCCTGACGCGCACACATATAAACTCCTGTGATTTTTCATTAAGCCAATATGCTTATGCTGATGACCCAACTGATTTTGAATTGGAAAAATTCTCCATTGAACCAGACAGAGATGATATTATTCCTATGATTCTTGAAGCTAAATCGATTTCGCCGCAAGGCTTTAAAATCATCTCCTCCCCCTGGACTGCACCACCTTATATGAAGGATAACAACGACTGGGTGGGTGGAAAGCTCCTGCCGGAATATTATGATACCTGGGCGCTGTATTTTGCTAAATACATTCATGCCTTTCAAAAAGAAGGCATCGATATTTGGGGCATTACAGTGGAAAATGAGCCACTGGGTAACTCAAACAATTGGGAAAGTATGCACTACTCAGCAGAAGAAATGACGCACTTTGTCAAAAATCATTTGGGTCCCAAAATGGAGTCTGAGGGTCTTGAGGATGTAAAGATTTTGGGTTATGATCAAAATCGGGACCACCTCAAAGAATGGGTGGATGTGATGTATGCCGATGAAGCTTCAGCAAAATACTTTGACGGCACGGCCATTCACTGGTATGCAAGCACTTTTGAAGTGTTTCCGGAAGCCTTGCAATATGCTCATCAAAAAGCACCCAATGATTATTTGATTCAAACCGAAGCCTGTATTGACGCTGAAGTACCTGTTTGGCAGGACGACGCCTGGTACTGGAAAAAAGAAGCCACAGATTGGGGCTGGACGTGGGCTTCTGAAGAAAACAAACACCTCCATCCAAAATATGTTCCGGTCTATCGATATGCAAATGACATGATAGGTTGTTTGAACAATTGGGTAAACGGCTGGATTGACTGGAATATGGTGCTCGATAAACAAGGAGGTCCCAACTGGTTTGAAAACTGGTGTATTGCCCCCGTGATTGTTGACCCGGAAAAGGACGAAGTTTATTTCACCCCTTTGTATTACACCATGGCACATTTCAGTAAATTTATAAGGCCCGGCGCCAAACGTGTTGGATGGAAAAGCACAGATGCTACACTCAAAGTTACAGCTGCCCAAAATCCTGACGGCAGCATCGTGGTCGTCCTTTTAAATCAGGAAAATGAAGTTAAGAATTTCAATTTGCAGCTTAATAATTTTACGAAAACAATAGCCATAAACGGGGAAGCCCTTCAAACAATAGTACTAAATCCAAACTAAATTTAAATGGAAAAACAAGCAACCACTCACGGTAAAGTAGCATTTGGTCAAAAAGTGGCCTTTGGTTTGGGAATGTTAGCCAATCAAATGTTTCCGGCAGCGTTGGGAATTTTTATGGTAGTGCTTGTACAAGACCTCGGCTTTCCGGGGTGGATGTGGGGTATATTGTTTTTTCTGCCTAGAGTATTTGACTCCATCACAGACCCCATTATGGGCTTTATCTCAGACAATACGCGCTCAGTCTGGGGACGCAGGCGACAATATGTTTTCATAGGAGCCATCATTATGGGAATTTCCTTTATTGTCATGTGGCAATTGTACCGTGAAAACGGGGTTGACTATAATTTTTATTATTTCTTGCTTTGGTCGTTTGTGTTTTATTTAGGCTTGACCATCTTCAGTGTGCCCTATGTGGCAATGGGATATGAAATGAGTGATGATTTTCACGAGCGCACAAACATTATGGCCGTTGCCCAATGGATAGGTCAATGGGCTTGGGTTATTGCGCCTTGGTTTTGGGTAGTTATGTATGACCCTGAATGGTTTCCAAATGCAGATACCGCAACTAGGACACTCGCAATTTGGGTGGGCGTCGCTTGTACTATTTTAGCCATGGTACCGGCCATTTTTATCAAAAGCAAATCAACAAAAAACGATAGCTCACTCACCCCCATTACGTTCAGAACCGTTGGGAGCAGTTTAAAACAAATCCTTATTGGTTTTAAAGAAGCGTTTGCCTCTGTACCTTTCAGAAAACTCTGTATATCCACATTCCTCATTTTTAATGCATTTAATACCATTGCTGCCTTTTCATTTTTTATTGTTGTTTATCATTTATTTAACGGAAACGCCGAAGCCGCTGGTATCTGGCCAACGCTATTTGGTAGTTTGGGTGCAATAGTCACCACATTTTTAGTCATTCCCATTGTTGCCAAAATGTCAAGGGTAATGGGGAAAAAAAATGCCTTTCTTTGGTCTCAAGGAATTTCAATTATTGGTTACATTTTGTTGTGGTTTTTATTCATTCCCGGCAAACCGTATATGTTCATTTTTGCGTTGCCTTTCTTTTCCTTTGGTATAGGAAGTCTTTTTACATTAATGATGTCAATGACGGCAGATGTTTGTGATTTAGACGAATTAAACACCGGAAAAAGAAGAGAAGGTATTTTTGGAGCCATCTATTGGTGGATGGTGAAGTTTGGTTTTGCCATTGCCGGCTTGTTGAGTGGTGTTATCATCTCTGCTGTAGGCTTTGTCCCCGGTGCAGAATCGCAAACAGATGGAGCTGTTAATGGGCTTCGCCTCTTTTATTCGGGCATTCCCATTTTAGGGACACTCATTGCGATGTTTGTAATGCGCAATTATGATCTAACCGAACAAAGAGCCAATGAAATTCAAGCTGAGCTAGCCCTCAGAAAAAAACCAAAACCATCAGGTTATGGAGCCGCAAGAATTATTCCCGGAATTAATTTAAAAGGATTAACAAAAGCTGAAATACTGGATAGTTTCCCAAACTATTATAGCACACCTATAGATGTAGATTCACTAAACGTAGAAATTTTACAATCTCACTTTACCGAAACATTTGAAAAAGGTATGCACGGTATTTGTTTTAGCCCATTTGAAGAAAAACAAAACCCCGGTGACTTAATCACAGAAAAACAAATAAGAAAACGGCTAGACGTTTTAAAACCACACAGTGAGTGGGTGAGGATTTTTTCATGTACAAACGGTCACGAAAAAATACCTGCCATTGCTAAAGAAATGGGGTTTAAAGTACTCATGGGTGCCTGGATAAGTAAAAATGATGAAAAAAACAATCGTGAAATACAATCTCTTATAGATTTGATGAATCATGGACTTGTTGATATGGCTTCAGTTGGAAATGAGGTTCTGTTTAGAGAAGACCAGCAAGAAGAAAAACT